>JBGCDT010000319.1:0-17351 GCA_045105695.1 Saprospiraceae bacterium
GAGCGGAGCGTTACGGTCAGTACTTTTCAAGGTAGATTCTGAAGTTAATTTTTCGTTGTTGCTAAACTGATTTTAGAAGATTAAATTTTGACTAAAAGCCTATTGAGTTTCGGTCCTATTATTCGGTGGCCTTCGTCTAGTGTTTGAATTGTAATATACTTTCTATTCTTCCCCCAAGTTTTCCATTTTTCAGTGGGAATAACAACATCTTCATTTCCCATTATTAAACATGTGGCTATATTACAATGTTCGATCAGTTCTCCAATTTTCTCTTCCTCATACCGAAACCCATCCAAAGAATTCCAAAACAAAAACAATCGCTTCCGCCGCTTCTCCGTTGCCAAATGCCTTTCGACAAAAAGCAAACTATAGGATTTTAGTAAACCCAATTGATGCAATCCCCTGGCTATTCCCAAATACCAAAAGGGTCGATTCAATGTTGATTGCAAAAATAACCTTATGCCTTTCGGCAAAAAAGTAGCTCTGTTGATGTATTGCTGATTAAAGCCATCCGGTGCCAACAAAAATAATTTTTCCACAAAAGGATGGATGTCTTCTAGCATAGAACAGATCACTCTTGCCCCAAAACTGTAGCCCATCAGACTCACTTTTTCTTTGTTTTCTTTTTCTTTTATTTTTTCAAAAACAGTTTGGAAACCTTTTTTATGGAAGGAGTTGCCCTGCCATTCGGAGGAACCATGCAGCGGGAGCTGGAGGGCATAGACGGTGTATTGTTGAGATAAACTTTCTTTCAACTGTTCAAAAATGCTGGCGCGTTCCCCATAGCCAGGAATAGCGATAAGGACGTCAGGACCACTTCCGAATCGGAGGTAATTAAATTGGTTATTGTTAATTTGAAAGAAATCTTCCGTCATAAATTATACTCTAAAAATAGTCTTAGCGTGGACAGCTTACTATGAATCAAAGCAGAAATAGCGAACATAGTGCTAACCCCATTGTTTCTAACTGCTATCTATGTAAATTGCTAAAATTGATTTTAGATCAAAAAAACAATCATGAAAAACCACATAATAATAATAGTTTCTCTCTTTGTAATTGTATTGTTACAATCCTGTGCCGTAAAATCCTTTAAGTCCGATTCCATGCCTATCACACACGAGCTGTGGGATTCGTTACTGCAAGATCATGTTACTACAGAAGGAAACGTGAATTACAAAGGTTTCATTCAAGACAGTGTTCGATTCAATAAATACCTCAGGCTCCTCAGCAATCATCATCCTTACAAAAAGAACTGGTCAAAAGACGAACGACTTGCTTACTGGATCAATGCCTACAATGCTTTTACGGTGAAACTCATCATTGACAACTATCCAGTAAAAAGTATTAAAGATATAAAAAGCGGAATCCCTTTTATCAATGACGTTTGGGAAATTGAGTTTTTCAAAATCGAAGGACAAAGCTACAACCTGAATAACTTAGAACATGGTATTGTGCGAAAACGATTTGATGATCCCCGAATTCATGCCGCATTCAATTGTGCCTCCTTTTCCTGTCCTAGACTTAGAAACGAAGCTTTTACCGCCAAACGTTTGGACGAACAACTGGACGATCAAATGCGCTACTTCATAAATAACAAAGACAAAAATATACTAGATCCTAAAAACCCAAAGCTGTCAAAAATATTCAAATGGTATGGCGGTGATTTCAAAGATACAGGGATGAGTGTGCGAGAATGGATCAATAAATATGCAGAGGTGAAGATTGAAAAAGGGGCGAAGATTGATCATCTGGATTACCTGTGGAATTTGAATGAGTAGTTCTCTTGGATAACGGAAAAAAATCTCACCGCCATCTTGAAGCGGTAGTGCGAACTTTTTCTTTTATTAGAAAAGCCTCCCGAACTAAAGTCCGAGAGGCTTCCTAATAATTTATTTAATCAAATACTCTATTGCTTAATAAACTTAGTACTGCTAACACCTTCTGTAGTCTTTACCGAAATATAGTAGAACCCATTCGTCAAACCAGAGACATCAATCTGCTGATAGCGATCTGTACCAGCAACTGTTCTAATTAGCTTGCCACTAGCAGAGTACATAGAGATTTGCTCAATGTCGAAAGCAGACTCGATGCTCAGCTGATGAGCTACAGGATTTGGATAAACATATACATCCTCTTCTAACAATGCTTCTTCATTTTCTGCAAAAGCATTACTTCCTTCAGTAATTTTATCCAAGGCTTTAATGGTAAAGATTGCTTCATTTAGATTAGAACCACTGTATGCAGTAATGGTAACGGCATCAATGTAAATGTGGTCATTGTTACCACTTGCATCACAACGGAAGCGGAATTGAGTATTACTTCCAATATTGGTAGTATTTACAGTAGAAGTATAGAAAGTATTATTATCGAAATTAGTTCCTCTGGCATAACTGGCAATGGTCGTCCAACCGGAGCCATTGTTTATTTGTAACCAGAAGTCTTCTCCATTCTCCATACTATAAGCATAGAAGTAGAACTCTACATCAACTGAAGAATAACTGCTCAGGTTGTATGCACCTGTGGTCATCGAAGAAGCTGTACCAGAATTATCTCTAATTCGAATAGAACGATTACCTTCGTAAGAGCGACTTCCACTATATCTATAGCAATCACTTCCTCCGTCAGACCAACCATCCCAACCTGTTTCAAAGAAGCTACCTAGGATTACAGTCGATCCACCTCCTGTGTTACAAGGCTCACATTTAGCACCTCCGCAGTCTACATCAGTTTCATCTCCGTTCTGCACGCCATCTTTACAAGTTTCGCAAGAACCATCGTCGTCTGTAGCATCTGAGTCATAGTTGTGAGCGTCTGGATCGGTACAACCAAATATTGGCTGAGAACCACCGAAGCAAAAGTTTGTTGTTTCAGAATTTGTAAAAGAGCCACCTGCTGCTAAAACATTTCCACTACCGTCTGTTACCGAGTAAGAACCATTACCATATCCACAACAAATACCATCACCATAAGAATCAAAAATATTAAAATCATAGCAACCATCTACTAAGCAAAATGGAAGAGAAATAGAAGATCCATCTGGCTGACTTGGGTAAGTTCCTCCGGAAGCTACCGTTGTACCAGAAGCGTTGGTGATTGTCCAACTGGTTTCTTCAGGGTAGTTGTCAAAAGTGATGTTTACATTTACGTCATTGTCGTTGCAATTGGTATTACAAGGAGCGCAATCTGGACCTCCACAATCAACTCCTGTTTCGTTTCCATTCTGAATGCCATCAGTACAAGTAGGACCGGCACAACCAGATAGACATGAACCATTAGCAACAGAGTTTAAAATGACTGCCTGTGGCTGAGGACCAAATCCTTGGGTGAAATCAATACCCGTAGTTAGGTGACAGTAGCTCATGATAGTACCTCCATTTGATGGACTACCTGGTAATGAACAATTCCCCTCTGTGCCACCCGCACATCCATCAATAGCAGTTCCGTTTCCATTCCATACGCAAGCATGGGTGTGGCGAGATCCAATCAAGTGGCCCATTTCGTGTGTCACTACCATTACTGTAAAAGAATAGTTAGGGACTTGTGCAAAACTAGAACCGATGCTACTGAAGCACTTGCTGTTGTCAGGATTGGAATTACAGATACCAGAGAAACCAGCAGCTATACCACCGCTTGCCTGATAAGAAACAAGATGGCTTAAGTCTCCATTGAAAGAACCAGTGTTGGACTGATAAGAGCTAAGCATAGCACTAGAGCTATTTCCAGAATATGGGGCTGGAGTATCCCAAGCTAATATTTCAGAAATAGCCATTGTCAGATTGTCATTTGCGTAAAGTGTGATAACTTCATTCATGACACCGGTGATGTAGTTAGTTGCACCTGTAACGCCACCTTTGTTAGAAACGATATCATCATCAATTTCTATATAGACTCTTACGCAATCACCAACAGCTTTAGTAAGGTCGAAAGTCAGTTGTTTTGTTTCGTATACAACGCCATCGTCTACGGTAGAACAATCAAGACTTGGAGGATTCGCAATCTCTGTGTCTTTATAAATGATGTGTTTGTTGGTGTTTTGTTTTTCTAATTTTCCGATGACGTAGTTGCCCTCTGGTTTGTTTATCATACCAATGATTTCATCATCAAAAACACTGATGGAAACCATTGCAGAAGGATCGTCTTCTACCGTACCAGTGTAGTACAAACCTGGAGTGTAATTCATCTCTGCATCTACGTTAGAAGATTGGCGGAGTATGAAATCAGGTGTCAGTACTTTATTTCTGACGAGGTTGACTTTTACGTCAGCTTGTTGCGGCATAGGAAATACGAGGCTTACTGCATCTGGATTTTCTGCTCTTAGATTACTGATGGCTTGTTTGTTTAGGTCCAGCAATTTTCCAGCGTTTAATTTTGATTTTGGTATTCCTTCAGATTCAAGATTTGTTGTGGCAGTGGTAACGAGCGTAAATTCTGTGAGCTGATGTTTTTCAATTGCCTTTTCCACTTTTTGAGCAATGGGAAAATCAGTAGCTGACTTTTGTGCAAACATGAGGGTAGTAGACATGCAAAGGATGCATGCGATTTTTAGAAATCGTAACATGTGGTTAGAGTTTAGAATTAGGTTAATAAAATGGTTGTAACTCAATTTAGACTTAAGGGGGATTAAAATTTTATCTTGCTTGGGGGCTTAAATGTAGATAATAATTCTTTATATTGAAACAATGTACGCATTAAATTTTAAAAAGATATGTATTTCGGTTTGCTGAAAAATGAGCAATTTGTTTTTAAACCTATGAGATACAGGTTGTTGTAAAAGGATTAAGGGCGAGGAAAAATAATTCAGAAACAGTGATCAGACTAATTTTGTACAAAGTGGTATTAAGAGCTTAAATTTTATTTTGTAGAAGTATTGTTATAAAAAAATAAAACAAGATTGGTTGATCATGATTTTGTCCAGTGATCAATTATTAAAATTTTAAACCAGAATAATTTCTGATGCTAAAATTTGTTAGCCCTTTCAATTTTCTTACCTTAGTAATGCTACCTGACGAAGCAGTGTCAGTGTACTAACGAGAAAACTAACCACCAAAAGAATGAATACCACCACGCTTATCGCTCCTTTTGATCAGGAGACTGCTATGAATATGGCAGATGAGGTATTAATTCGTGAATATCAAACTACCGGTAATCGGCAATACTTTTCTATTTTATATCAACGCTATACACATCTTGTTTTTGGAGCTTGTCTGAAATATCTTCGTAATACTGAAGAAGGGAAAGACATGGCAATGGCTATTTTTGAGAAGCTAATGACACAGCCACCAAAGGATGAAATACTGGCCTTTAAAAGTTGGTTGCATAAGTATATTCAGAATGAATGTTTTTATCATTTGCGTAAAACAGCTTCTCGTGGTGCCTCCTTTCGAAAATTTGAAGAAATGGAAACTCGGTCTGCGCCGACCGCGGATAATGAAGGAGCTCTACGATTGGAGAAAGAACCTGCTCCTCCAATGAAGCTAGGAGATGCTATTCGCAAATTACCAAAGGCACAGAAGGAATGCATTCGTTGGTTTTATCTAAAAGAAAAAAGCTACAAACAGATAGTCGAAAAAACAGGCTACTCAGAATCGCAGGTGAAAAGCTATCTGCAAAATGGAAAACGGAGATTGAAAATTCTGATGTCTGGAGAACCAGAGAAAGGTTAACAACAAAAAAACATTTTATGAAAAATATATTAACAGAAACACCTTGCCTCAAAGAGGATGAAATAAAACGCTACCTCGCGGAGGAATCTACAAAGGATGAATTACGGCGAGTGGAAAATCACTTATTGGATTGTCCATTCTGTAATGATGCGATAGAAGGTCTCCAAGGTTACTATAGTTTTGAAACGGACGGGGAGCTAGAGGAATTAAAAGCTACGATTTTCAGAGAAGATAGAACGGAGGAGAAAGCAAAAGTAGTCACTATGCAAAGACGTGGCAGACTCTTTACATTAAATCGTGTGGCTGCAGCAGTTCTATTACTCCTGCTACCCGCAGCAACTTGGTTGTATCTTTCTAACAATAGTCCTACAAATGGAAATGAATTTGGAAATTCGTCAACCTTGCGTTCAGGAGGTGGGGTAGGAGAGGAGGCCTCGGATTTGTTGAAGGTGATTTCGCTTTATGAAAACGAACAGTTCGAAGCGGCTCTTGCTGCTAGTCAAAATATGTTAGAAGAGAACAAAGAGGATGTGAAAACAACTTACTATGCAGGCCTTGCGGCGCTGAAATCAGAAGAATACAAACTGGCTGCAGATTACTTTATGACCGTTCGGATGAATAGCGATTTCTATTATGAGGAAGCAACTTGGTTAGAGGTACAGGCTCATCTAGGAGCTAAGGATACGGCGTCTGCAAAACTACTATTAGATGGAATTACTGAAAAACCTGATAGTGGTTATTATGAGGATGCGTTGGCTTTGCGGAAGACTTTGGAGTAAATGCCCTTTTTATAAAATCTGATTAGCATAATAATACTATCAAAAACATAAAAAGCTCGCACCGTAACATTGAAGTTGCAGTGCGAGCTTTTTTATTTAATCCTCAGATGAAATTTATTTCAACAATGAAACGCTATTGTTAATAAAGTTCGTCAGGTCAGCTCCTTTCAGCATCCCTTGGTTTAGCAAAGCTAAGTTGTATAGGTGCTTCACGAAGTCACTCTTCTTATCTTCGCTTTTCATCTTTACCAGTTTCTCTGCAACTAATGGGTGATTGGTATTTACCACTAAGTTATAAGTGTCAGGCATACCAGCCATAGACATTCCCTGCATAGATTGCATTTCTTTCATACGACGCATAAACTCTGGACGAGTAATCATACAAGGCATATCCTCAGGAGATAAAGGTTTGAGGTCAATGTTAGCTCCGTTCTCTCCAACTGCTTTGGTGAACATCGCTTTCACTTTTTCTTGTTCTTTTTCATTAAGTACAGATTCTTTCTCTTCGTCTTTTTGAACGAGGTTATCAGCAGTATCAGAATCTACTCGTACAAAAGTTACGTCCCCTAACTTTTGCTCTAGCTGTTGGATGAAATGATTGTCAATCACATTATCAAACTCTAGTACATCGTAGTTTCTATTCTTCGCAGATTGGATGAAACTGTCATGTTCGGTTGGATTGTTTGTGTATAGCATTACAATCTTCTCATGCTTATCTGTCTGGTTAACTTTTACTTTTTCTTTGTATTCCTCTATAGTGTAAAATTTATTATCTACACTTTTTAGTAACGCGAACTTCGTTGCTTTTTTGTAGAACTTCTCTTCCGAGATCATCCCGTATTTTACGAATACACCGAGGTCAGCCCATTTGTCTTCGTAAGCTGTTCTGTCTTTTTTAAATAAGCTTGCTAGTTTCTCAGCCACCTTTTTAGTAATATAACCTGTGATTTTTTTCACGTTAGAATCACTTTGTAAGTAACTTCTAGAAACATTCAAAGGAATGTCTGGAGAGTCAATTACACCATGTAACAGCGTTAAGAACTCAGGTACGATTTCTTTTACATCGTCAGTTACGAATACTTGGTTGGAGTACAGCTGGATTTTATTTTTCTGTAATTCCAGGTTATTTCCAAGCTTAGGGAAGTATAGGATACCGGTCAGATTAAAAGGGAAGTCAATATTAAGGTGAATCCAAAACATTGGTGGAGCGCTATATGGATAGAGTTCGTTGTAGAAAGCTCTATAGTCTTCATCCTTCAAGCTACGAGGAGATTTCTTCCAGGCTGGCGTTGGATTATTGATGATATTATCAACCTCTGTTTTGATTTCTTTTTTGTCCTCTCCTTCGTAGGTCGTTTCTGTTTTCGTTCCGAATTTGATAGGAGTAGGTAAAAACTTACAGTACTTATTTAGTAAAGTAGAAATTCTACCTTCTTCCAAAAACTCTGTTCCTTCCTCGCTAATGTGCAGAATGATATCTGTACCACGATCCTTACGATCTGCTTTTTCCAGTGTATACTTTGGATCACCAGTGCAAGTCCATTTTACAGCAGAAGATTTTTTGTAAGATTTAGTAAGGACCTCTACTTTATCTGCTACCATGAATGCGGAGTAGAACCCAAGTCCAAAGTGCCCGATAATATTAGCATCGTCTTTATATTTTTTGACGAAAGCCTCTGCACTAGAGAAAGCTACCTGATTGAGGTATTTTTCTACTTCGGATTCCGTCATCCCGATTCCTCGGTCTTTGATGGTGAGTGTTTTATTTTCTTTGTCCAGTACGATTTCCAGTTTCAGATCGCCCAGCTCTCCTTTGAATTCTCCTTTAGAGGAAAGCGTCTTCAACTTAGAAGTGGCATCAATCGCGTTGGAGATAAGCTCTCTCAGAAATATTTCCTGATCAGAATAAAGGAATTTTTTAATGATGGGAAAAATGTTTTCCGTTTGTACAGAGATATTACCTTTTTGCATTTTCAGTAAGTTTTAAATTAATAGATAATGGAGGAGGGCAAGTATTGATTATCAAACTGTTATAGCCTCTTCCACTCACTCCGAAGGTCAAAGCATATGCCATGCGAACATTTCTGCCAGAATGACGTATTTAGAGGTCAGTCGTATGTTTTAACCGTCATTCTAGCTTGATAATCCTTGTTTTCTATGACATTTTTTCCAAGCTACATATTTCTTTTAGACTGTTAATAATTCATTACAAAAAAATGTTATGGCTTCATTGTTGTCTAAGCATGACCTGTACTTACGATTTATGCTATAGATAACAGTTGGTTTTGAGCCATTGCTACGATCATAAATCACAATTTGAGTCACCAAAATTTTCTATCACTATTAAAAGAATATTACGATGCCACAGAATAACAATACACCAGTAAGATTTCAAGATTTAATTACAAAATTTTACTACAAGCAAAATAACTTATGCTTCCAGATTATTCTGAAAACAGCATCTGATGAAACAGTGCCTTACAAAGAATTTACAGATTATAATGAATACAAAGTGGCTTTCGAAAAGCTATCTCAGATGAAGCGGGTAGGAGTAGGTGTGGCTAGTGTGGCAGCAGCGTAATAGTAATGTTAGAAGATCCTGCTGGCATAGTATTTGGATTTACAATAGCAGTTGAAAACATAGAAAAACAAAGACATAATTTGAGAAAACGAAACAAAGAATTTAGTAATGCAATTGGAAATATTTGATTCATTACTGCATCCAATCTCAGTCTTGAGTAGCTAAAAGAACCTTTCAGGTCTACATCAAAGTCAGAAAAAATATCTGATAATAATTAGTCGCTAAAGATTTTTCAAAACAACACCGCGAAAAGAATTTGAACAGTCGTCAAAGGACGACTGGCCCTATAAGAATTTGAGTTCAGCAATGAGCTTGAAAACAGATGAGTAGAGACCACTTTATTGGGGGGTAAAATTGGTCTCCTACTTATCTTTTAAAAAGAAAAAATTGGCAAGGTATTGTCATAATGATAAAGAGAAAAGAAATGATTTTGCCGTCTCCCCCCATTGATTACCCCCGTACTTAACTGAAGTACTGAAAAGATGGATAACAGACAATCAGAGAAAAGTTGAACATGCAATTAGTAAACTTTTTTCAGGCAAGATCTTAAGGTCAGAAGTGATCTTAAACCTAGTGAGTAGAACCATTTTATTGGGGGGTAAATTTGGTTCCTGCTCACTTTTTAAAAAGAACATAATTCTATTTATTATAAGAGACGATCTTTGAGCAAGTCCCCCATTGATTCCCCCCGTACTTAAACTGAAGTACTGAAAAAATGGATAAAATAATCAAAGATCTTAAGGTCAGAAGTGATCTTAAAACGGAGTGAGCGGAACCATTTTATTGGGGGGTAAATTTGGTTCCTGCTCACTTTTTCTATTTTTTACTGATCGCTCTGGTTGGTATTACTACAGTTAGCAATTGCTTCATAAACAGCTAACGACTCTCCCTAATCTAAGTCATCCTTTTCAAAATAATTTCTATTCAAATACAGTTGGTATATTTGACCTTGGTACAGTATTTCTACTATTGTCGTGAGCTTAATCATCTAACGAAATGCTTAACTCAGAAATGATACTTCTCAATTCAAATTATTGAAACATGATAAAAAGAATAACATTTTTTCTATTTGTATTTACACTATTGTCTACGATTGTCTTTGCTCAAAAACAGTACAGTTACATGACAGACCGAATATTTAAAGATCAACTGGATCTGTATGGTTATAACTTTGTTCCTAATCGAATGGAGATTCCAAACGAATCGGCTGAAGATCTTAAAATGGGGGAGTACTCTTTTGGTATAATGGGAGCCAACTTGTATGTAGATGGTGGTGATATGAAAGGAGTGTACAGTATCAATAATATCGATCCGGCTAATTATGGTTTTAAACTAAACCTGATGAATGCCAGAGATCCTACCGTCCAAGGACACCTTAAAATTATACAAACTAAATACGGTCACGTAGATGCTTTGGTATTCAAGCGTTCTACAAAAGACAAAGAGATTATTTTCTTCTTGCCAGAAATTCCTAAAACACTCCGCATCAAAGAAAAAGATTATTTCACTGACCGATGGGAAACCCCCTTAGCTAATATTGATGATCTATGGGGGCAGAGTTTCCGTCCTTTTATGAGGATTCATGATGATCAAAACATTCAAGAGCGACTGCAGCTTAAGGACAGTACGACAATCACATTCATTGAAGTTATTACCAAAACTGAAAAGAAAGAACGAGGAAAATTATTTAAAAGAAAAAAAGACAAAGAAGAAAATGAAGGAATCGAGTTGGCTTTGCCTGATGACGAAGAGGTGATTGCGGAAACTGAGGCCGAGGAAAAAGAAGGAGCTGTAGAAGTTGCTCCTGAACCAGAGCTTGAGCCCGAACCAGCTGTCGCTGCTGCTGCCGAAAAGCCAAAAGGTCGCTCTGCCAGAAAACGTCAGAAGTTTGGTGGTTATCAAAGTTCAACTACTACAACATCATATGACGAAGAGGAAGTGGTTATTGAAAAACCTAAGCCAAAGCCAGATGCGCCAAAGAAGGAGGCCAAGGAAATCGAGACAGAAGTTACCGAAGCTGAACCAATCGATGAAGGTGCTTCACCTGCTATGGGGGAAGAAGATGGCAAAGAATATAAAATTACAAAAACGTACTTTGTCAAAGTGAGAAGTATTCTAACTTACGATGATGGAACTACCGGAGACGTAGAAGAAACTTTTCCAGTAAGAAAAATCGTAGAGCGAGAAGACGTTGAAGCTGGTCCTGAAGAAGAAAGGTTCCAGTTGGAAATTTCGCTCAAGAAAGGAGATCCAATTTATTTGTACCTGACAGGCGAAAGAACCATCAGCTCAGTAGAGGCGGATGGAAAGACCTATCTGATGCGAGGGCATTAATATTAGCGACTTCATTAAATATAAAATCGGGCTTAGGATGAAATTATCCTAAGCCCGATTCACATTTATGAATTCTTTCTAAAAAGCAAAACCTACAGAAGCCTGAATCGCTATATTCCTATCAAAGTCATCTCTTGTGGCATACTGAGTCCTATCTTCATTCAAACTGCCGTAAGATCGATCATAACTTTCGTTGCTAACATCCATTAGACCATAATGAGCGTTTACACTGATGTATAAACCTGTGTTGATGAAATAAGAAATGCCAGCATTTAAACCAAAGTCCAGCGTTCGGAATGCATTGTCTGTTTTTGCGGTATAGTCATGATAGGCGCTGTAAACTTTTGGTTTGAGTAGATTATCACCAAAGTAAGAAAAGGTTTCGTAGTCCTCTGAATTGAGCTCAATGCCCGCAGCATCAACAACGTCATCTTTTAGGTAGTTGTAATTTAAGTCGGTATCGAATTCTTCGTCAATACTTGGAATTTCAAATTTGTAATCTCCCACACCTTTTGAAGTAATTAGAAAACCAATATACGGTCCACCAAAAACTTCAAACTTTCCAAACTTTCCGAAAACAGAAATTGGAATTTCAATGTAAGAATTGGTCACTCTGACAAAGCGCTCCTGAATACCAACAAAACCAACTTGATCATTAGATCCTTGTACATAGTAGAGTTGCGCCCCCTGCCCTTCATAAAAACGTTGTACTCCCATTTGGGAATACATAAAATCACCTTTTACTCCGAATCGTTCGTTGAAATTGTATCGTACGCTGGCTCCTACGTGGAAGCCGGTGTTATTCTTCATTTCTTCTATGTCTTGCCCAGCATCATCTTGCTCAAGGTCGCCGGTCATGTTGGCAAAGTTAAGCCCAACTCTAAAACCATAGGATAGACCCTGTGCTGATGAAAAAACAGGGATGGCGCAAAGCGCAATGATGTAAATCAAATGTTGTAATTTCATATCTTAATCGTTCTTTTGTGGTATAATGTAAAGGTGCGCTTTTGCTAAAAAGAGTTGCACGTCATAATAGTTTCGCAGAAGCAAATATAGGTTCGTTATCTGAGAAATTTTAATTCAGTACTCAGTTACTGGTACCCCTTATCCGTTGGCGGTCATAGGGGATACCGTTTAAAAGAAAAAATGTCATTTTGAGAAAGGCTCTACTCGCTGTTAAAATTATTTTCACACTCTATGTGCTGCTCCTGTTAGTGGTATATCTGGGACAACGATTTATTATTTTTCAGCCTAAAGACTTGCCGAAGTCTACTACTTTTGCCTTTGAGACTCCTTTTGAAGAACATTTTCTAGAAACAGCTCCTGGGGTTGAAATCAACTACCTACATTTTAAAGGAACAAAACCAATCAAAGGCATTGTTCTTTATTTTCATGGAAATGCTGGTAACCTTGCAAGGTGGGGAAAAGTACACAAGGATTTTACGGAAAGAGGCTTTGACATCATAATCCCTGATTATCGAGGCTATGGAAAAAGTACTGGGACCGTTTCCGAAGAGGACACCTATAAAGACATGCGTAGGCTTCACGATCATATTCTGCGAACGCAAAAACCAACGGAGTTGATTATCTATGGTCGCTCTCTTGGAAGCGGAGTGGCTACGCATTTAGCGAAAGCAGTACCTGCAAAATTGCTGATCCTGGAAACTCCTTTTTATAATATGCAAAGCCTTTTCTCAGATCAGCTACAAATCGTATGGTTGCCGTTTTCACTACGCTATCAATTTCCTAACTATAAAAATATTCCAGCGGTGGATTATCCTATTTGTGTTTTTCATGGGACAAATGATATGGTAGTGCCTTACAGAAATGCTATAAAATTAAAGTCTATTTTAAAAAAAGAAGATACTTTTGTGACCATTAAAAACGGAACACATCACAACCTGAGTAGTTTTGAAGAGTATCAGAGGAAGTTGGATGGATTGTTAGAAACTCAAAATTAAATCATGAGTAGAAAGAATAAATTAAAACGTTTTTCAGATTTACTGCAAATGGAAAACGTGTATGAAAATTTTGATACTAAAACGGATAAATTAGTACTCGAACCTGGGAAGGAATTGTCGATGAAAGGCCGCTGGAATAAAGATCACTTTAAAAATAACAATCCAATTACATTGGAACTGGCTTGTGGCAAAGGGGAGTATACGGTTGGTTTGGCCAAGCGATATCCAAATCGAAATTTCATTGGTGTTGACATCAAAGGAGCACGGATATGGAAAGGGGCTCAAGAGGCTCGGGAGGGGAACTTAGACAATGTTGCCTTTTTGAGAACGCGTATAGAATTGATATACAATTTCTTTGAGGCTGGAGAGATCGACGAAATCTGGATCATTTTTCCTGACCCCTTTCTGAAAAAAGAAAACAGAAGATTGACCAGTAATCCATTCTTAGAAACGTACAAAAAAATACTTCGCCCAGAAGGTATTGTTCAGTTAAAAACGGATGATCCAACCTTGTACGACTTTACCGTCGAAACCTGGAAAGACAACAAAGATTACGAATTGCTTTACCACAAAGACGACATCTACGCTTCCGAATTATTTACAGAGGATTTGACTATCCAGACCTATTATGAAGGTAAACATCTGAAGGCTGGTAGAACCATAAAATACGTCCGCTGTCTGTGGAAAGAAAAGGGCTAGAATAACTTTTTAGAGTAGCCTCCTAACACTGCTTTTGCATCTGTTTCCAGCCAATTGTCTAGAAGCGAGGCGTAGATACTTCGGAAATCTATTTTGTATTTTAAATCACCATTATCCAAATCGGTGAGGTCGGGTGCTTCGTTGAAGAAACCTTGCTTAGGTAGATCTCCTCCCATTAGGAATACATTGTTAGCTGTGCCGTGGTCTGTTCCTCCACTTGCATTTTGTTTGACTCGTCGGCCAAATTCTGAAAAGGTCATAATCATCGTGTCACTCAACAGCCGGTGATTTTTTAAATCTTTTATAAAGGCGGAAATACCTTCAGCATATTCTTTTAACAGACGTTTTTGTTTACCCTTCTGACTAGCATGAGTATCAAATCCACCGATGCTAACATAATACACACGTGTGTCTGTGCCAGAGGTCATCAGGCTGGAAATACATTTCAAATCACGGGCAAAAGAACTGTTGGGGTAGGAAACAGTTGCGTCATAAGTCTTCGCTTGTTTGTATAGATAGTCGGCAGAAGACTGCGTGTCAATCATCGTCTTGTATAAATAAGCAAGGTTCTCTTCTTCCTGATGAACCTGCTGACTAGCCATTGATTTCAGAAAAGAATTGTCGGTCGCTTTTTTCAGTTCTCTAGGATGGCTGACCGCAAAACCATTGTTAGATTTTCCTTTCAGTGCAAGACTCAGACTATCATCTACTTCAATCGCCTGATATGGATTTTCGCAACCTGAACAGTCACTATCTAAATACCGACCTAACCAACCACTAGACCAATACTCCTCACTCCCAGAACCTGTTTGCCAAATATCCATCGACCTGAAATGCGATCGATCTGGATTGGGATAACCAACAGAATTGATAATTGACATCAACCCATCGTCATATACATTCTTCAGTGTTTTCAAAGAAGGATGAAAGCCCAGTTCATCATCTACTCTAATTAACTCCTCTTTTTTGATACTTAGCTTCGGCCGTTTCTTATAGTAAATATCATTTCGATAAGGAACAATTGTATTGAGTCCATCATTGCCGCCAGAGAGTTGTACGATAATCAGTGTCTTCCCTTTTGTCGCAGAAGTATTGGCAACGTAGGATTGTAGAAACGACGGAACCATTAAAGCTGTAGAAGCGAATCCGCTATTTTTTAGAAAATTTCGTCTATTCATTTCTTCAAAATTTGTTCATTCAATTATCATAATAATTAATACATCTGATACTCTGGCAATGTCATCAACCGCAAAGCCAGGGACTTTACATAGTCCTCTCGGTTCGATTGAATAACAAAGCT
Organism: Saprospiraceae bacterium; assembly: GCA_045105695.1. Lineage (GTDB taxonomy): Bacteria > Bacteroidota > Bacteroidia > Chitinophagales > Saprospiraceae > CALGLS01. The sequence continues at coordinate 15,318 of JBGCDT010000319.1, forward strand.
TTCGAGCGTACTCTTTCCAGGGCTGATCTTAGTTTGTAAAAGAAATGCCTTCATACCCTCAAAGATGTCCCCTTGTTCTTTTTTGCTAAAAGTGTTTAGAAGGTCTTCGAAATTTATGTTGCCATTAATTTTTTTGAAAGCCTGCCCTCTTCGTTGGGATTCTAGTTCGTCTTTTACTTTGAAGTTGACCTCTGTTTTTCCGTAAAGGAAGTTGACCAAGTTCAAGCGAAGCATCAAGGTGGAATTGTCAATCCAAAATTTTCCACCTGGCCAGCCTGCTACATTTGGTGGATCGAATAAGCGCTGACCCAAAGCTTTTTGAATGAATCTGAACGTTTTTTTATCATCCATATCTACCTGTAGTTGGCGAAGTATCCCAGCAACTAATTCTACAGGAGATTTTATTTTCACTCCAATATTATTCGCACTATAAAACCAATCGCTCATGAAAATCTCTTTCATCAAATTTCCAATGTTGTAATCAGAATCGTAGAAATGATTGGCCAATTGCTGTACTCGTTTTTCATCTACTTTGTCATGTACAAAGTATTGATAGATTTTAGTAGTGATGAAAACTGCGGTTTGTTTTTTATCTAACAATATATTTACAATGTCCTCTCCGCTTAAATTTCCACTATGTCCCATGAAAGTTTTCTGACCATAATCATGATGATTTTTTCTGAAGTTATAAATGCCTCCAGCCCCACTGCTCCAACCTGTAAAGGCACGCGCAGCTTCCTTAATGTCTTGCTCCGTATAATGTCCTCGGCCAAGGGTGAAGAGTTCCATCAGCTCTCGGGCGAAGTTTTCGTTGGGGCTGTTCTTTTTATTTTGCTGATTGTTTAGAAATCTAATCATGGCAGCATCCTTAGCCATCGCTTGAACGAATTCACGAAAGTTGCCTAGAGCATGTTTGCGGATGGTGGTCAGTTGACTATAGGCCAGCCTTGGGTTTTTTATAGTACAAGCAAAATGGTCATGCCAGAACAGACACATTTTTTCTAGCAAAGGAGAATGCTCGGAAGAAGCCATGCGCTGTATCCAATTTATGTTCTGTTGAAAGACCAAAGCCCTAGCTCTCTTGCGGAGTTCACTTCTTTTCTTTGCGTTCTTCTTTTTGATTTCTGCTTCTGATAGTAAACTACGAATAGCGGTATCATCCAAAGCCGTCGCAGTTTCTACCTCACGAAATAAGTCAGTTACTGCTCTACTTACAGACCAGTTCTTTTTTTTATTCCACTCTTTTGGACTAAGACCAAAACCAGCTCGCCAGTAGAGATGAGTAAGATGACGTTGATTTTTTTTCATGCGTTTTCTTTTTGAACGAATACTGCTTTGACGCTCATAGTATAGAGTTGGTTTAACCTAAGTAAAACGATTATTCAAAGATTAAGATTTTGAAAAAGAAGTTAATCTAAAATAAAAAAACTCGCCAGACAACAATTAAGTCACCTGGCGAGTAATTTTTTTAAAGGCTTATATTATTAACGAGCCAATATTACTTTCTCTGTTCGGTGGAAAGATTCCCCTTGTACGGTTACGATGTATACGCCAGAAGGGAAAGTACTCAAGTCGATTCTTTGCTGAGTGGCAGTCTGTTGAACTTGCATTAGCAACTGACCAGAAGTATTGGTTACTTGAATTACCGCCTCTTCGGTATTGTTAGTCGATGTTGTGTAAATCATTAGTAAACCAGAAGTAGGATTTGGAGTAATCGTAATCGTTACATCCTCTTCAATATTAGTAGTTGAAGATACTTCTCCAGGGCTTGCTACGTGAAGTGTTTCCTCTTCTCTGTTGGTATACCAGATATTTCCTTTTGGTCCAACCTTGATACCCGTTAAACCTTCAAAATCAGTTGGTATTCTTCCAAGCTCTTCAAAGTTGTTTTCTAAATCATAAACTACGATGTCTCCTGTTTCATAATCTCCAACAAGTAATCTATTTTCGAATAGTTCAATTCCACAAGGTTTTTCCAATCCTTCCTCAATAATAGTTTCTACTGTAAAACCTGTAACTTCTGAATGTTCAGCT
>JBGCDT010000320.1:0-4632 GCA_045105695.1 Saprospiraceae bacterium
TTGGCCCTGAGGCCATGAGTGTTGCAACGGACTTTGTTATCATTGAAGACCATGTAATGCTAGATATCCCACCAACCGTTGGTCCGCTACTAGCGGGCGAAAGTATAGAATTTCCCAGAGCCGCAAATGGTTCCACCTACCGCATCTTTGCAAATCAAACTCCTGATCATCCAGGCGATAGTCGTCCGACGACAGCTATTGAAGGTTGCGTTGCGGGGGGTGGTTCCTTCTCAACTGGTTTCGTCAATCAGTTTTCTGAAGATGACTACGACCATTTCCTATCCGTTGATTGCCAGGAAAACACCAATGCATCATCACCTAATGAGAGTAGAGGCTATCCCAAGGGCTACAACTCAGTAACAGATTCACAAACTAAAAATGAGATCTCCAAGTGTATTGATCTCAAGTATATCCACCGGTTTCAAAATACCGGCCCAGATACGGCAATCAGGGTGGTGATTCAGGATACTTTATCTCGCTTTTTGGACCCTGCTTCGGTAAGGCCAGGCGCGAGCAGCCACGACTACGTAATGGAAGTCTACGCTTGTGGTATTCTGAGATTCACCTTTGACAATATATTTTTACCAGGTAGCAGCACTGATCCACAAGCATCACAGGTGTTTGTAAAATATCGTGTTTCCCAAAGACCGAACAATCCCGCCGGTGCAATTGTGGACAACAGTGCTGCTATTTATTTTGATTATCAAGCTCCGATTAAAACGGACTCTATATACCATACCATTGCTGATGGCTGCGCTTACGAAGATTATGTAGACATGGATTCTACAAGTCATGCAATCTATCTAGAAGCAGTACAAGATGTAAACCTCTTTCCAAATCCTTTTCAGGAAGAAATGATGGTTGAAATCATTGCAGACATTCAGATGAAAGATGCAGCGTTCAAAGTATATGATCTAACTGGTCGTTTGGTAAGAAGAGAAACCTTTTCAGGAAACACGTTCCAATTCAGTCGCAATAATATGACTGCCGGAATGTATGTCTACCTCATCGAAATGGATGGCCAGAAGGTCAGCAGCGGAAAGATAGTGGTGCAGTAGTAGACTTATCAATTTGTAAATTTGAGATTCAAATTTTTATAACGTTTTTTTAGAGATTCAACCATTAACCGATTTTTACGCAAACCGATTTAACCGATTTTAACAAGCATCCCAAAACTCGATTTCACTTTTTATTTTCATGAGATTATTTTCAAATCGTATCATAACTGAAGTTGTGATACGATTTTTTTATTCAGTAAACTGAATATAATATGATACGTAGTTTACATTTTTTATTAGCAGGGAGGCCAACGGTAGTTCTTTATATAACCGTCTCTTATAGTAAGCAGGTGGTGGAATTTAAATTGCCCCCTACTTATAATGCCTCCAACAAAAACTTAAATCCTAACTTATGAAAATTAGACTAATCGGCCCTACATTTCTTTGTTTACTTATTGCTATTATAAATGTAAATGCCCAAAGCTGGGAGAAAAGCTTTGATGAACAGGGCGCGCTTTCCAAAGCTTTCGATGTGGTGGAAACATCTGATGGCGGCTATGTCACGTGCGGAGAGGTAGACTTACCAACTGGCGCTATAAGACATTATGTAAAAACCATCAAAGTAGATGAGGAAGGAACAGAACTTTGGTCCCGCATTTTTAGCTACAACGCAATCAATCAAGAGGAGGCAAGTGCTCTTGTCGAAACAACTGATGGCGGTTTCCTAATCGCTGGAACAAGAACTTATAACACTGCTCAGGTTTTTAAAATCAGTGCGACGGGCGATTCCCTTTGGCGAAAAGAATACGGGCAAAATGGCCCAACGAAAGCAAGAGATATTATCGTTAATCCAAAGGGTGGCTATCTTATAGCTGGTACAAAAGTTTTAACCTCTAATCCTGATGTGTCAACATTTTGGATTGCTTCCATTGACGAAGAGGGGACCCTGCTATGGCAAAACAATTACCCTGATCTGGATGCTGTCGGAACATCTGGAGAAGAGATAAAAAGAGCTTCAAACGGCGACTTTCTAATGGCTGGAACTTTTCAGGGTGGACAGGCAGCGCTGCTTCGAATTGATGAAGACGGAGATCAGGTTTGGGTGGAGAAATATATTTTATCAATTGCTGACGAAGGGCTTTCTATTATTGAAATGGTTAACGGGAATGTATTGTTAGGAGGTTACTCCACTGGCTTTGCTGGCAACACTCCTTTCTTGTTGGAGGTCGATGCTAATGGGATGATGATCGATCAGGTAATGAATATACCAATTGATTTGGGAGCAGTTACTGATATTGAAAAGACAGGGGATGATGGTTATATTCTCACAGGATCTGGGTTTTCATTTTGGGGGAATATAGAATTGCAAGAAGGTTTTATTTTAAAGCTAAATGGCAACCTCGAAGCAGAGTGGGATTCCTTATTAAGTAGCGCTACCTTGCAGGGAACAGCTATTGCGCAGACTTCAGATGATGGCTATATTATGAGTGGCTATAGCGGAAGTGGAATGCTACTTAAGAAAATTGGAGGCATAGCGAACTCAGAGACAGAACCGCTGTATGAAAAAAATAGTATTGCTAACATTTATCCAAATCCAACAACCGAAAATCTATTCGTAGAGTTTCTAGGAATAGATTTACAGGAAAACATATCTCTTGAAATTTATACCTCAGACGGGCGGCTGATTAAATCAGAGCAGCTTACCAAGGCAAACGAAACCATCTCGATGAAGAATTTGAGTTCTGGAAACTATACTTACCTAATAAAAGGAGTAGAGAAGATTTTACAGTCTGGCTTATTGACTGTTTTATAATAATAGTCAAATTGAGCGTTACTGAAATCAAAAAAGCCAGTCTCTTTCGAGACCGGCTTTTTTGTTATATCGCAAGTAGACGAAACTAGTCGTCCTTCTTTTGCATTTCGATTTTGTTCAAGAGCAGTGCTGCCTTCATAAGGAAGTCGTCTTGGTGATCTTTGAATTCTTGGTGCACCATCAAGAGACGGGCAGCATCCCAGGCAGCAGAGCCAGGGAAGATTTGCTTAGCCGCAATCGGGTGCAATCTGTATTGTAGGTTATTAGAACGCAGGTGTGTATCACTTGCTTGGAAACCGATGACTTTTGCTAATTTATTTAGACTGAACAAGTAGTTCGTTTCCTTAGTAATGTCCTTTTGAAGATCGTGGATGTAGTATCCGCGGAAGTCTACGAATGATTTTTCACAAAGGAAGATATCTCTACGACCATCAAAAGTGATGATGTTTCTAAATCTATATTTTCGGAAGTTTTTCATGAAGAAACCTTTCACCCATTTCTTTCCTGGTCGTAGGTGGAAGAAGGCCCTGTCGAGGTCTTGCTCCGTCAATTGAAATTCTTCGTCGTATGGTCGAGAACGGTGCGACTTCATGTTGTATACTTCTCTTACTTTTCCGATGGTATTACCCAGTTCGTTAGTTTTAGAGAATACATTCACGATATCAACGTCCACGTTGATCGGCATAGATTCGAGAAAAATTCGGTTTGTGGTGGGTTCAAAAACTAAGAGAGACACTTCGCTGATCGCGTAAAAGTTTGGGTATCCTCCGTAGATGTTTCCGTATTTAAGTTCTAAGAATGCAATGTTGTCCACGGTCGTAAGGTATATTTATAGATAAAAAACAAGTTATTGACTTACAAGGGGTCAATATATTACTATTTTAGTTAATTCTAGCAAATGTAGCAATTATGTAAACAAAAATCTTCCACTTTCATAAATCTTTTCCTCATCGGCGTAAATTTCTCCACCGTCCATCATATCCGCAATCATATCCCAGTGAATCGTCGATTGGTTCTTTCCTCCAGCCTGTATATAACTCTGTCCAATGGCCATGTGAACGGTTCCTCCAATCTTCTCATCAAATAGAATATTCTTTGTGAATTTTTTAATATTGTAATTGGTTCCGATAGCAGCTTCTCCAAATCTTCTCGTTCCATCTATGGCAAATATCTGATCCAAAAATGCCTTCCCCCGCTTCGCTTCCCACTTCTCCACATAGCCATCTTTTACCCAAAGTGTTACCCCTTCCACCTCATTGCCCATGTAAACTGCCGGATAAGAATAATGAATCGTTCCATTTACTGAATCTTCTACTGGGGAGGTATACACTTCGCCGGAAGGCATGTTGGTCTGTCCATCAGAATTAATCCAAGTTCTTCCTTTTGTTGAAAAACTGATGTCAATTCCATTTCCTTTATACTGGACTTTTTCTCTTTTGTTAAGCAGATCAACAATTTGCTGTTGGTTTTTACGGACGTCGAGCCAAGCTTGTACAGGATCGTCCTCAAAGAGGTTACAAGCGCCGAAGACAAATTCTTCATAAGCTTCTAATGACATCCCTGCGTTCTGAGCAGCAGCCATTGTAGGGTACTGACAAAGGTTACGTTTGAGATCCCGCGTTGCTGTTCTTTTGAAATAAGCCTGATTGATTCCCGCATTAGCGGCCTTTACTATTTTTACTTTTTCTGGATCGTTGTCCTGGCCTTCATACAAATTGAATGGCGCACGAATGTGCAGGTAAGCATCAAAATTTTCTATCGCTTCTTTATAAAAAGAGGAAACGCGTTCTAACTGATCGGTTCCTGCTTCTTTTATAAAAA
>JBGCDT010000321.1:0-13191 GCA_045105695.1 Saprospiraceae bacterium
GTTTTCCTTTTTTCAAAGATCCTATTTCAGAATCCATTCCAAGATATTCCGCGCCGTTCATGGTAGCTGCTCGGAGGGCTTCCATATTGGTCATACCACCTTGTTGGAGCATCCAAAGTTCCCAGTGTGCGCCTAGTCCTTGTAACTGTCCGTGGGCTCCGAGGTTGATATTTACGCCTGCGTCTTGTAGTTTTTTGCAAGACTCAGAAACTAGGATATGACCATTCTGATATTCCTCATCTGGAATCATAGTTCTATGTCGGGAGCGCGCATCAACGATTGGTCTTGGTGTGAAATCTAACAGACGTTTCTTTTTCCAAACGTCTGTATTTTGATACCAATAGTATTCGCCATTTACGCCACCGTAGTTTACAATCAGTGTTGGGGTGTTTCCAGTTTTGGTTTGTGACCAAAATTTTAGAACGTCATTATAAAGTGGAGCCACTGGAATATTATGCTCGACACCTGTATGTCCATCAGCAACCATCGAAAGATTGTGGTAGAAAAAAGAACCACCTTCCGGGTAAACATTGATGCCCAGTTCTCGCGCCGCTTGCATGATCTGCTGACGTTGTTCGCGACGAGGTTGGTTGTAACTCTTTACAGAAAAAGCACCATAGGCTTTTGTTCTACGCAGAGCAGATCGCGCATCATCCAGCGAATTAATAACCGCTTTGAAATCACCATCAGCTCCGTAGAGAATAATCCCTGTACTAAAAATTCTAGGGCCAACCATGCGACCGGACTTTACCATTTCGGACTGAGAAAAAGTCATCTCAGAATTGGAAGAAGGATCGTGAGTTGTCGTAACTCCATAGGCCAAATTTGCATAATACTGCCAATGCTTTTGAGGACTCAAACCAAAGCGGAATGCGCCCAGGTGAGCATGCACATCTATGATACCAGGCATGATGGTTTTGCCAGTGACGTCTATGATTTTTGCGCCATTTGGAATTTTTACTTTGTCGGATTTACCAATAGCTATTATCTTGTTTTCCTTTACGACGATGGTTCCATTTTCAATTACTTCGTCGCCCTCCATTGTGATGATGGTCGCTCCTTTCATCGCAATAACACCTTCTGGAAGGTCTTGTTCTAAAACCAAATCGATTTTCAAACCGACGGTATCCATCGGAGGAATACTATCCACTGAATTATCTAAAAAGAGGAAACGTTCATTCAATTCATTGCTAAAGTATTCATTCCCTAAAGTCCAGTTAATTCGCTTACTATCAGCGGACCAGTGCAGATTTATTCCAGCGTCTTTTGCCACCTGAGCAACAGGCACGGCCTTCGTATCTGCGGATAAACCAATCGCCTGACCCGTACTCGGCATCGGCGCAACATAGACCTTAAACATCTCTGTAAAAGCAATCCATTTGTTATCAGGACTAGGGACAAAGGAGTTGGTATACTTCGTATTAAAAACCGTTTCCTCTTTTTTCTTTTCTAAATCATAAGCCTTCATAGACTTCGTCAAACTACCGAAAAGGTAGCCACCCGTTTGGTAAAATATCTTCTTACCATCTGCGCTAAAAATTGGATTTTCTCCACCAGAAGCGATGAAGGTTGGTTTGCCTCCACTGCTAGAAACGATGTAGAAACCTGGCTTTTTAGCATTCGTAAATCCCTGGTGATTATTACCGCCTTCCTTTCGATAAACGATCTGTTTTCCATCAGGTGAAAAAGAAGGTGTTCTGAAGATTCCTTTTTCTTTAATGACTTTTTCTTTTGTGCCAGTTGCTAAGTTTAGTTTGTAAATAGAACCCAATTCTAAATCATTCCAAGTTACATATAACAATGCTTTTCCGTCAGGGGAGAAACTGGGTTCAAATTCAAAATCGTTGCCGTCAGTCAATCGTTTTGGTTTGCCTTTCGGTAAATTCATCTTGTATAAATAACCAGCAGCGTTGAAGACCAATGTTTTTCCATCAGGAGAAGTAGTGGCCTGACGAATGGCTTTCACTTCCACCTGCTCAGGAGCGACTTCCTGCTGAAAGCGAACCGTCTCTGCGAAGCGATGTTTGGCATTTACCGTAAAGGGAATATTCGTTGCTTTTTTAGAAGCGACATCTACCGACCAGATTTTTCCTTGTCCCCAGATGACGATGGCTTTATCATTTGGTGTCCAACTGAAACCAGTATACACTCCGAAAATCGCCCAGGCTTCTTGTTGGTCTTTACTCAGTCCATCGAAGAGTGGATATTCCTCACCTGTTTCTACATCGTGAATAAACAAAACAGATTTTGTACGAACCCGTCGAACGTAAGCCAACCATTTTCCATCATTAGAAATCTGAGGGCGGCAAGCACCTCCGGGTCCACCTACAAACGTTTCCGTTTCGCCAGTCTGACGATCATATCTTTTGACGACATAAATCTGACTGTTCGGATCTTTGTTGTATTGGAAATAACCACCTGGATAAACGTCCTCGCTATAATAAAGGTAGCGGCCATCTTTGGAAAGCGAAGGTTCGTTGACGTCTTGCTGATCGTTTTTTCTTTTGGTGAGTTGAATGCCTGCGCCACCTGATTTGTGGTACATCCACATTTCGCCAGCTCCTAGTGAACGGGTAGAAGTGAAGTGTTTTCTACCGATGAGGTAATTGCCGGTTTCATCCCAAACTGGGTTATTTAATAATCGAAAAGATTCTTTAGTTATTTGCTTGGCATCAGAGCCATCTGCTTTCATGTACCAAAGGTTATCACCGCCTCCAGCATCAGATGTAAAAGCAATGTTAGAACCATCAGGGCTGAAGCGTGGTTGGACTTCCCAGGCGAGGCCACCACGGAGTAGTTTCGCAGTTCCTCCGCTGATGGGCATGGTGTAGATGTCTCCCAACATATCGAAGGCGATGGTTTTCCCATCGGGGCTAACATCCAAGTTCATCCAAGTACCTTCATTGGTCGAGAATTCAGCTTCTTTGTATTTACCGGAAGGATTATTTACGTCCCATTTTTTATCGTCTTTTTCTTGTGCAAATAGGGTAGTTGTGAATGTCAAAAGAAGAAAGGCAAGTAGATTTTTTACGAGCATGTGGTTGTATTTTATTTGAGTGATCTGAAATAACTCTCAATCGCGCCCCGAAATTAAATATTTTTGACTAAACTTGTATTCCTAATCAATCAAGTGTTCACTACAAAGACATATGCACTAGACCAGCCCAAAACTGTTATGAAAAAAAGCATTGAAAATCAGTTAAATACGCTCGACAGTGAGTTGCGACTTTTACTTAGAGATTTGCAGAAGCTTTCTGACAAGGATCTCAACTGGCAACCTCAGCCGGGCAAGTGGTCCGTGGTACAGGTGATGATGCATTTGATGAAAGCGGAAGATATGTCTATTAAATATGTGCAAAAGAAATTGAGCTTTGAACCAAAGCTAAAAAGAGCAATATTTATGGGCCCGCTTAGAGGAATGATGCTCAGTGCTTCTTTACGGACACCTTTCAAAGCTAAGGCGCCTGCCGCAGTGGCTGATGATCAATTTCCAAAAGAGGCTGCTTTTTGGGATTTAGTCAAACAATGGAAAGAGCAAAGAGAAGAGCTGAGGGTTTATTTGGGAACATTACCAAAAGATACTTTCAATAAAGAGTTGTACAAACATCCTTTATTTGGAAAAATGTCTTTAGGAGCTATGCTTTCTTTTTTTATAAATCACTTCCGTCGACACAGAAAACAGATTGATAAAATTCTAGTCAATTTCAAATATTAAAAACTTCATTACGCCTCCACTGTTTAGTACACAATGAGAAACTGTTTACGCTGTAATTCAACTTTACCTTCTGATGCTTTATTTTGTCATGATTGTGGCGCTAAGCAGTCGCTGCTAATTCAGGCGTGTACACATTGTGGTAAACGAAATGAGAGAGACTCCAACTTCTGTATTCATTGTGGACATAATACTGATGAGACTTCTTTGGAGGAGTTTGACAACAATAAGTTACCTACTATTTATTCCCCTAAGTATCCACTGGATTTCGCAGAAGCGGTACGACTTCCTGTACAGCTTAGAACCTATTTTTTGAAAACGGTAAGAGAATGTTTAGAAGAGATGGGACAATCAGGTTTGTTCGATGAGTACGTCGATACATTTTATGAAACTGATTTTTTAGATCACTTTGACGAAGCCGCTAAAGGAATAGCGGAGCAGAGTTATTTGCTTCAAGCAGATCAATCTCCAAACGCCGCCAGACTGGTGGATCAATATCTTACGGAAGAGTTTGAAAAATTGATGGCTGCTCTTCAAACTAAGGAAGGTTCTGATTTATCTAATTCATCTAACGACCAGACAGATAACAGTAATCCTACAACTTTTGATTTGGAGCCGAACGAAGAAGAAAAATCTGTGGCGAATCAGCAAATCGGAGACTTAATTCTAGATGAACTCAAGCTCACAGAGGAGCAGGAAAAATGGTACGCTGACCTTGATAATATGCCAGAAACAAAACTTAGGAATGCTTTCAATTCTTTCCTAAAAGCAGATGTTTCTGAACGCATTTTTTTGATATGTGATCAAACGGTTTTTGGATCTTGTCGAGAAGGTTTTGCTTTGACAGATCGGGCCTTATATTGGAAAGCACATTTTAATAAATCACAGAAGATTTATTACAATGATATTTCTTCAGTCGAGCTATCAGAAGAATGGCTTATCATCAATGGAAAGTTCTTCAATGCCAGTCCTGCTATCAATGTCAAGATGATGCATTTATTAGAAAAACTAGGGAAACACTAAATTATAATTTTACTCAGCGTATGTTCAATAGTAGCAATAAGGAATTCTGGTTAATAGGAATTTCTTTTTTTACGATTTATGTAGTGTGGGGTTCAACATACCTGGCCAATGCCTGGGGAGTCGCGCATATTCCTCCCTTTATTCTTGCCGCAACAAGGTTTGTAGTTGCAGGTGTTGCTTTGTTCACCTTAAGTTCTATTGGTCGTAAAAATCAAATCACCAAACTACAAATCAAGAATACTATTTTTGCGGGATTAATGTTATTTGCTATAGGTAATGGGTTGGTTGTCTGGGCTTTGAAGTTCATAGACTCTGGAATAGCTTCTTTGATTGTTTCTTTTCAGCCATTGGTCGTTGTCTTTTTGATGTGGCTGATGAGGAGTCAGAAACCAAGTATCTACAGTTGGATTGGTGTACTGATTGGTTTGTCTGGAATGTTTTTACTTAGCGGGCAACCGAACTTTTTATCTGATCCACAATGGGTTAAAGGTGTCGGAGCCATCTTCATTGCTTTGCTGTCTTGGGGCATTTGTCTGATTTGGATGAAAGATGCAGATTTGCCGAAATCTATTTTTCAGAGTTCCGCTTTGCAAATGATTTTTGGTGGTACGATGATGTATGTACTTAGTATTATTCTTGGAGAATGGAGGGATTTTGAAATTAGCGAAGTTCCACCCATCGCAGGTTGGTCTTTGTTGTATTTGATTATCCCTGGATCTATTTTAACCTTCTCGGCTTTTAATTATTTGATCAAAAAAGTATCACCAGACAAGGTCTCCACTTCTACCTTTGTTAATCCTGTAATAGCATTGTTATTAGGTAACTGGTTAAACAACGAAATGATTTCTACGCAGTCCGTTTTAGCAGCAGCTTTGCTATTGACTGGAGTGTTATTTATCAATGGTCAGATGCAATTAATAGTCCGTCATTTTAGACCAAATTCATCAACTCCTCCAGCTTCTTAATTTGATATTTTGGGATCACTCCAGAGTTTGCAGGAGTATTGTTAGGATTAAACCAACAGGTACTTAGTCCATAATTATTTCCACCTTGGATGTCAGAATTCAGGCTGTCTCCAATCATTAGTGTTCTCTCTTTATCTGCATTATTGATTTCAGCGAAAGCGTGGTCAAAAAATCCTCCATGTGGCTTTGCTACTCCGATCTCGTCTGAGATTACGATCGCCTCAAAATAATTTGAAATATTTGTGTTTTGAATTCTTCTTCTCTGTACTTCTTTGAGACCGTTGGTGACTAAGACCAACTGCCGTTGTACACTAAGCTTGTCTAAGATAGATTTCGCACCTGGTATCATGAAGTCCGTGCTGCCGAGGTGTTGCGTATATCGTTGGCCCATATCTTTGAAATTCCCAGACTTTCCTAGCTTTTCAAAAAACCGTTGCCAGCGGACCCATCGTAAGTCTTCAGCCGCTAGCGTACCTTCTTCTAATTGTAACCAACAGAGTTTATTGACAGAATGCCAGGTGTCCAGCAGTTCTGGCTGGTAAGGAATTTTTTCTTCCTCCAATACTTTGAATAAGGCAAATTTTTCTGATAGGTTAAAATCCCAGAGTGTGTTATCTGCGTCGAAGAATAGTGTTTTGTATTTCATGGAACGAAGATAGATAAAGCTTGGAATTCGAGTTGATTTTGAGTCAGATTTTGACAGGGAGATTTCTTTTAAGGTGTAAAGTCGGGTTTATATCAACTATTGAAACATTTACAACGTTATCACTTTTAGATATGTCTGATGGTAAATGCTAAATTCCATTTGGCTTTTGGAAGCCAGAAATTTAAAAATAAAGAGACGGAGTTATTAGCTACACTTTCGATTTTGTATCATTGTGAAAATCAAAAATATTATGAAATTTAATTTTCTTTTCATAGCAGTTGTTCTTTTACTGAACATTGAATATTCGGTTGCGCAATCCTATCCGCTCGCTGATATTTCATTCAAAGTAGACGGACAAATCTTACGTAATCCATTCGCGGGTGGACTAAATTCTCCACAGTTTTCTTCTGTAGATTTAAACAATGATGGCATTCTAGATATGTACATCTTTGATAGAATCGGAGATGTTAGTCTGACTTTAATAAACAACGGAACACCTAACGAGGTGGACTACGATAATGCTCCTAAGTATGCTCGAAATTTTCCTGATCTGCATCACTGGGTTTTACTACGTGATTTTGATGGTGATGGAGCCATGGATATTTTTAGTTACAGTGATGCTACAGGAGTAGATGGCGTATTGGTTTACAAAGGTTTTTTCGAAGATAATGAGTTGAAATTTGAACGAATCAACTTTTATGACAATACTAATAATTTGATTTATTTCCCTTTGTCCAATGGTATTAGAACGAACTTGTATGTCAGTACTGAAGATTACCCTGCGGTAGATGATTTTGATTCAGATGGAGATCTTGATATTGTTACTTTTGGAAATGCCGGAGGCTATCTATACTGGTTTAGAAATACCTCTATTGAGGACGGCTTTGGTAAAGATAGTTTGCATTTTGTGTTGGAAGAAACCTGCGTAGGTAACGCTTTTGAAAGTGGCCTAGTCGCTTGTCTTGATCTTAGCGGGCAAGCGGATACGTGTGTAGATAATCAGTTTAACGGAAGTGCAGATCCAAGACATGCTGGAAGTACAGTATTGTTATTTGATGAAGATAATGATGGAGACAAAGAAGTTGTATTGGGAGATGTGAGTTTTGAAACGGTTATACGTGCAGTCAATGGCGGATCTGCAAATGATGCTTGGTGGACTTCTCAGGATTGCGAATATCCAAGTTATGATGAATCCGCTTACATCGTTACTTTCCCTGCTAGTTTTTATGTAGATGTAAATAATGATGATAACCGTGATTTTTTGGTTGCCTCTAATCGAGGAGTGTTAGCCGAGGATTACAATAATGTTCTCTTTTATGAGAATGTAAATACGGATGAGACACCAACTTTTGAAAAAGTTTATGATCGACTTTTTGTAGATGAAATGTTAGATATGGGAACAGGAGCTAATCCTACTTTTGCAGATTTTAATGCGGATGGAAAGGTCGATTTGTTGGTTGGGAATGAAACGTTTTTTGTGCCTCAGGGATTAAGAGACCCTCGATTGTTTTTGTATTTGAACACAGGCACTTTTGCAGAGCCCTCTTTTGAATTAGTAGATGATGATTATTTATCCATGAGTCAATTTACATTGAACTATTCGTTAGCGCCTTCTATGGGAGATATGGATAATGATGGTGATATGGATTTGGTAGTAGGAGAGGATCAGGGACAACTATTCTATTTTGAAAATACAGCAGGGCCAAATAACCCCGTGGAATTTGGACCGGTAGATTTTCCCTGGATGGGCATTGATGCACAGCAAATTAGTACCCCTCAAATTATAGATTTGGACAGAGATGGTTTGTCTGATCTAGTGATTGGTGACCGAAACGGAATATTGAAGTTTTATAAAAATATTGGTTCAACAGGTAATCCCATGTTCGAATCTGACTTTTTATCACCTCCTAATATTAATTTCTTAGGAGAAGTAGATGTTCGTCTTGGTGTATCTGGATCGACTGGATTTTCTTCTCCGTTTTTTGTTGACTTTGAAGATAGCTATACACTATTCTGTGGAAGTAAGGACAATCAGATTATTCAGTATGATAACATTGATGGTAATCTGAACGGTGTATTTAATGTGGTGACTTCAAATCTAGGAAATGTATATGCTGGTACCAGAACACATCCAGCTTTTTATGACCTGACCAATAACGGTTTTTTAGAAATGGTGGTCGGTAATCGAAGAGGAGGAATCAGTATTTATAGTACGGATATTGAAACGGATAGCGCAGGTGTTCCCAATATGAATATAGCCGATGAGCTGACCGTAAAGGTTCATCCTAACCCTACGGAACTGAATAGGGTTACTATTGATGTCTTAGGAGGAGGGAATCAGGAAGTCTTTGTTTCTTGTTATGATAATTTGGGACGATTGCTAATCGAGCAAAATGGTCTTGATACGAGACAGATCTTAGACATTAGTAGCTTTGCAACTGGAGTGTATTTTTGTCGGGTGAAAAGTGGATCACTTACGGAGACAGTGAAGTTTATGGTGCAACGATAACAATACACTTACATGGAGGAAACGGTATTATTTTTTAGATGATAAAAGAAAGGCCCGGC
Organism: Saprospiraceae bacterium; assembly: GCA_045105695.1. GTDB lineage: Bacteria > Bacteroidota > Bacteroidia > Chitinophagales > Saprospiraceae > CALGLS01. The sequence continues at coordinate 8,915 of JBGCDT010000321.1, forward strand.
AAATAATATTGCCGGGCCTTTTCCAAGAATCACCCATTAACTAAACTCTTTTGTCAAGGTGGTGAAAAGTGCGACCTGACATAAAAAATTGCGTCAGGTCGCATCCAAGAATCACCCATTAACTAACTCTTTATAACCTGTCTGTTATGCCAGGCAGGCAATACTTTTACGAAGGTGATTTTTCGTTAAAAGCTGTTTGATTTTTGTTGTGTTTTTACCAGCCGATTTCAATTCTATTTGTTTGAAGAAGTTGTCTTTTTTTACATTTTTTCAAAAAGTGTAAAAAATTGAAAAACCCTTGTCCTTCCTGTAAAATTGGCCTCTCTTTTGCATAAGTAATAGTGTTGGTGAAAAGTGCAGTCTGATACGAAAATGCACCAGACTGCATCCAAGAATCACCCATTAACTAAAACTTTATAACAATGTGTTTACATCGTAAAATATCTTCAAAAATTTCAAGTAAAAATGAACCTTCATTTAGGTTGATTTGGCATAAGAATTGCCTTATTAAAGTAACGGGTAAAAATGCAGCCCAACAGTTAAAAGTGTCGGGCCGCATTCAAAGAATCACCCATTAACTAAATCTTGAAATTCATATAATTCGAGACAGAAAAAAATCCCAAAAAAAATTATCTAGCTAAGGTCACGTCGCCACCAAAAGAGCGGACACGACCATCCACAAATTCTACCTCCATCGTATAAATATATACGCCCACATTTAGCTGCTGTCCTCTACTCGTACCATCCCAACCTGCCAACTCATCATTCACGTCTACGTCTTGTTTTTTAAATAAAATATTTCCCCAACGATCGGCCACTGTCATAGCCTTGATAGACCGTACCTTGTCTCCACCAAAAGCAATAAAAAAATCGTTTTGACCATCTCCGTTTGGAGAGAATGCAGTAGGAATGAAAACATCATGTGATTTTCTTACCTGTATTCTGATAGACTTCGTAATGGAGCATCCTTCGTTATTAGTCACGGTGAGTGAGTACTCCGATTCTGTTTCTGCTGAAAAAATTGGATTAGGACAATCCGTACAACTAAGTCCTTCTGCTGGAAACCATTCGAAAGTCAAATCACCAGTTCCAGTGACTGTAGGTTCGAGCTTAGTTTGATCGCCCCAGTTGGTCATTAGTTGTTGTTCCATTTCCAGACTAATAGCTGCTGAGCCGTCGATAATGAATTCCTCTGTTACAAAGCAATCTGTTTCATCTGTAATCTCTACAATATATTTTCCGGGAGCCAAGCTTCTTACTGTTTGCTCGTCGCCTAAAATATTTCCGTTTTCTGTCATCCAAGTATAGAAGTAGGTCTTCGTTTGATCTTTCATATGTACTGCTGCAAAACCCTCTGTACCGCTACAACCTGCATCAAAACTTTCTAGTTTTTCTATTTCTAAAGAAATGGTTTCCTCCAATTGAATGGATAGGGTAGCGCTACAACCAAGTGCATCAGTAGCTGTGACTGAGTAGGCACCTGCTGGTAATTCTCGAAGTGTTTTTTCAGTAGAACCAGTATTCCATAAATAAGCTACTTCTCCAATAGCGTAGTTTACACCAACTTGGATTTTTCCATTTCCCATGCCGCAGTAGTCATCATTTTGCTGATTGACGATCAATGTGATTTCACTAACACTTATGCTAACTAGGTTTGAAGAAACTTCTGAAGTTGATACACAGTCTGCGTTAGATGTGAGTTTGCAACTTACAATTTGTCCGTTAGAGAGTTGGTTTGTACTAAACGTAGAAGTATTGTTAGAAACAACTGTTTCGTCTATCATCCATTCTATACTAGGACTTGAACCGCCGTTCTGTATGTTTGCCGTAAAGGTCACTTCACTGCCTTTGCAAATCGCTTGTTCATCCGCTGAAATGCTAATGACTGGTGTTACACCTTCCATAATAATAACTGATTCAGCAACTGTTTCTAATTCGGTTGTATTGACACATGGACTGCTTAGGTAAATAGCACAAGCCACTTCATCATTGTTCTTCAGATTATTGATAGATAGTACGGGTTCATTGTCTCCAGTACTTTGTCCATTGATGGTCCAGGTAAAGAATGGATTATCGCCCCAGTTATCTCCACTAGCTGTGAATGTAACGGTCTCCTCTTCACAAACGGAGGTTTCACTTACATTGATAGCTAGCGTTGGATCTTCCATGTTAGAGATGCTTACAGCCACTGGATTTGTAACAACTTGATCAGTTGTTAGACATAAATAACTGGATGTGATTGCACAAGAGATTTGCTGCCCATCCTCCAAGTTATTGATAGTGAGTGTATTTGAATTTGTGCCAACAAAGCTTCCATTGACCAGCCATTGGAAAGTAGGTTGCGCACCCAAGTGTTCTCCTTCTATTTCAAAAGTTAAATCTTGTCCTTGGCAAGCGCTCGTAGTTGTAGCTATTATGGAAGCCGTTGGAGTAAGCAAAGCCTCTAAGGAAGTCGTTATTTCATTCGAGCTGGCTAAATTGAAGTTACTACAAGCATCTGAATATTGGATGTTGCAAATAACAATATCATTGTTGTTTAGTGCGGTCGTTGTAAAGTCTGCCTGATCCGCGCCAGGGACGTCTGAGTTGTTTATCTGCCATTGGTAAGCAATGACATTGTATGTGCTTTCTGAAGTAATTGTTGTAGAAAAAGTAGTTTCTTCTCCCTGACAATTTCCACTTTGAGTCGTATTTATCTCCAAGGTCAAATCAGATAAGGGTAGGATAGGAGCAATTAGTATTGGATTAGAAATGTGTGAATACATTTCGCAATCTTGATCCATAAGGATAACACATTCTACTACATCGCCTTCTGATAAATCGCTAGAGGTATAACTCGTGTTAGTTGCATTCGCTATGCTTTGGCCGTTTATCTGCCATTGGTAAAAAAGACCGTTTGTTGGATTCTCTACTGTAGTGGTGAAGTTGTAAGTTCCGTTTTCACAAACAGGAGGGTCAATCAAAGCTACTTCAACAGTTGGTTGATTTGCAGAAGTATTGTTAGATTCTGTCAGCATGTAAACTATGTTCTCCATGAGTTCCTCACTCGTCAATGTACGAATCCAGTCTTGATCAGTTGTAGTAATTACTCGACCCATTCCTTCTGGGCTGTAAGTATATCCGTATGATTTATCATTGCTTTCCAGGAAAGGTATTACAGATTCGTCGCCAGTGCCATAAGTTCCATACCAGAAGTAGGGGAGTTGGGTAACTGTATTTAGGTTATTACCTAAACTACAGACTACATTCATTGGCGCCACTGAACCTGAGGTTTCTCCTTCCCAAACGAATTCATTTCCGTATTCTGTTACTATTTCTGCGAACATCATATTCCCAGGATGGATTAGTAGATACTCTGATTGCAAGTACATATTTTTACCAGAGTTGAAGAAAGCCTTAACAGTAGCTCTTCTGTTCATTGGCAAATCGATAAGTCCAGAAGACAGTACTAGAATATCATAAGCGTCTAAAGAAGATAAATCATCAAGAGCAGATTGCTGTAAGATAGTGGCAGTATGTCCGAGGTTGGTAATAACCATTTCCCAGTTGCTATCCATGTTTTGCATGGGATGATTGGATTGACTTTCAATGACTGCAATATTAGCTGAGAAGCTAAGGATTGGAACCAACAGTAGTAAACTCGTTCCCCAGAAGAGTGTTGTAAGTTTAGAAAAAGTCATAATCAATGGGATTGTAAGTCGGAGGGAATGGTTAAGTAAAATGGATGATTCGAAATTCTGGCTTTGAAAAAGGAGGGAAGTTGTTCTGGCAGTATGGGGAAGGGATATTGTTTCTGCCTTACGATTACAAAGTTAACTCAAGAAGAGGCCGACATCAATAACTGATAATCGGTAATTCTGGTATAGCCTCAAATTTGTATATAAAAACTACCCATTAGAATCAAAAATACCTTACTTTTGCCTTAAATAAAACTAGATTCTTTATGAGTAATTCAACGACAACTAACGATAATAATACAAAGATGGCCTGGTTGGTCTTCTTGATTTCTACAGCTGCCTGCATTGGGTTTCTGATCTTTTTACCAGAATGGTTCTGGGTGACTTTACCTTTTGTTTTGACAAGTTTGGTGAAGGGGTTTGATGCGATGTAGTCTACGATTTAATCAAAAAATAAAAAAGCCGCTTCCTTAAAAGAAGCGGCTTTTTTATTTTGCTGTTGTCCCGTCCTAAAATATCGTTACAAAGAAAGAAGTAAGAAACTGAGGTGTAAGTTACTCCATTTTCAGTGTTCGGATACCACCAATCTTATCCTCTCGA
>JBGCDT010000322.1:0-5487 GCA_045105695.1 Saprospiraceae bacterium
CCAGAGTACTTGATCAATATTCAGCATCTGGTCTACTTTCTTAGGAGACTTATTGAGTGTTTTTGTAAGTTCGATTAAGTCCATCCAGCCTTCATCCGTTTTGAGTTCGTAATTACTAAAGTAACATTCTGGGTCTTCGCCCTGAAACATTAAAGAAGCCTTCTCTCCTTTTAGGCACCCCTTCTTAGGTTTTGCCCGCCAACTGGGATCGCACTTTAGGAGTGTCCCTTCTTCATAGCCAAAATTATCTTTCAGGAATTTCTCATCAATGGATTCTGTGCTATTGTACAAGCCTATGAGTTCGTCATTGACATACAAATTGACAAAGCAAGCTCTTGGCGCAGGCATGTACTTCCCTGCAATTTCGTAAGACAGAACCTCTCGTAAAAAACTAGGATCCCGAAATATGTTACTCAATTTCAAAGAAGTATATCCTCCTTTGAGCTTTTGCTTTTTCTTTTTATAATTGACTTTAATATTGAATGGCAACTTAGGAAGGCCTTGGTTGTGTACATTAAAGTAAGAGCTATTTCCTTTGTAGCGAACGCCTACGCTATCGAATAGAACACCATCTACCATTACCTGACCAAGCAATCTATCATCGTTGCCAACTTGCTTAAGTGAATCTAAAACATCCGCCCAATTGTCCTGCTCAAACTTCACTTTCACCTCTCGCACTTGCATAGCATTGTAGAGGTCCTGAGCGGAAATCGATAAGGTCAAAAAGAAAATAGAAACGATGAGTAGTATAGGTTTCCTCATTCTGAGTAAGATTGTTGTTGGCCACTTGGGTTTGTGTCCGATTTAATAATTCGATAAATGGCTTTTTAATACTGAACCATTTTCCTCAATGAGATAACGTGTGGTTTTTATTTTCTGTGTGTGAAGAGGATGTTAATTTTTCTTAGTCTTTGGTCTTTAGGAATTAGTCTTTAGTGCGCTTAATACGCGATAGAGCGCACTAAAGACCAAAGACCAATTCCCAAAGACTTAAAAACTATTTATTCAATTCTCCCAGAGTCGCCGCATGTGGTTCATACATATAGTTCGGCGGATCAAAGGTGACCATCTTCGCATTTTCAACGACGACGTAGTAATCAATTTTTTCAGAGCCTTCGGTAGGAGCTATTGTCGTTGCGTATAGATTGTCGTCCGCTTTTCCATCATTGCTCCCCCCATCATCGTTCATATACATTTTTTGATAGTCGTCCGTATCGTTAAAACGGTACATCAAGTAAACTCGCTTTGCGCTATTGTCCGTTTTTACTTTTATGTGGAAATTTGTAATTCTGTTCTTTGCAAATTTCTCCCGACCTGTTACAGAAACCTCGCTTACCTCTGGTGGATAAATAGCCAGCTCCGGATGCTTCTTTAAATAGCGCGCGCGCTCCGTCATCAGTTCTATGATACCTGGAATTTTAGATCGCTTACCAGTTGTATTAGTCAAGCTGCCTAGGAATTCGTTGTGGTTATAAAACTTATTTGGATCGTTGAACATGTCGTTCGAGATCATACGCTGTAAGTCTCTAGCCATCTTCTCATACTCTCCGTTTACGAAATGGTCGTAGTTGATCGTACGGATATGAGAGAGGTACATCTTTTTGTAGAATGGATTTTTCAACAATTGAGAAATCAATGGTTTTTCTACATGGTCAGCATGCAGCATCGGGTCGAGCTTTTGTAGTTCCTTCAATTTCAAATCAGAACCATACCCTGTATTTTTAAAACTTCCAAAAGAAAGATTCATGTCCCACATGATTGGATGGAAACGTCCATTATCACTTTTGTATAAATAATAATTTTGGCTTTGCTGACCAGAGTAGCTGCTTAGATTGACGAGCACATTGTTTAGCGCAAGCATCCAAAGCGCTTCATCTACGTTGAGTACTTTACTGATGTCCTCTGGTTTTTCATTCAGCGTTCTAGTCAGTTCGATCAGATCATCCCAACCATCTTTGGATTTCATTTCGTAGTTAGCAGTATAGCAAGCTGCATTCTTTTCATACTCTAAAGAAGCAAAAATTTTGTTTTTGCAACCTGCAATTGCTTCACCATCACTAGTCACATCCGGCGAACATTTGAAAAAAGTGTTGTCGCTAGAACTATAGTTTTTCTCCAAAAAGTTATCATCAATTGATTCTACGTTTACAAAAATCCCAACGTATTCCTCATTGATAAACAACTTCACATAATTGGCCTTTGGAGCTGGCATGTACTGACCTGCGATGTAATAAGACATTACCTCACGAATCATACTAGGGTCACGCAGTGCGTTAGACAACTTCAGTGTTTTATAGCCTTGGTGATTTTGATTTTTATTGATGAAGTTCATCTTAATGTGATAACCATTCCGCTTCGCTCCTACTCTGAAGGATTTGCTACCACGGTATCGAATACCAACATCTTTGTATTCTTTGCCATCAATTTTAGCAGCCCCAAGAAGAGAACCATTTCCATACAAGCGTAGGGAATCCAATTTGTCGACCCAGTTCTTTTGAGAAAAGGTTAACCGAAGTTCTCGAATGGTATTAATGTCGTAAAAATCCTTCTGCTCCATTTCAACTTCAGGAGCTTCTCCCTTTTTAGTCATCTCCGTTGTCTGTGCATTTAAGACCACAGTAAACAAAAGAGAAAGGTGTACTAGACAAAGTATCGCTTTTTTCATTTTTTTCGTGCTAACTATTTGAAAATCATTTCTTTACAGATAAACACTAACTATAAAATCTCAATAGTGTTTATACCAGATGCAATAATACTAAAAATCAATGATTTCAAGGGTTTAAATAACAGTTCTGTCAGCCCTTCACATTCTAGGAAACAGCCTTAATCCTCTTGAGTTTTGAATTGCTTCACCAGCCAAGGGCCTATTTTATTCACAATTCTATATGCTTCTTTAGAAGAAGTTTCTTCAGAATTCAAATAAGCAAGAAGTGCCCGCCTCATCCACTTTTCCTTTTTTGGATAGAAATCTGAAAAGCTTCGATAGCATAAATACAGGTCGGGAGTATACTGTTGGATGCGAGGCAGAACAAGTTCAAACCCGCTACGCAAAATGGTTTTCAGAACCTGCTGTCTCTGTGCTCTGTCCTTGCTATTGGATTCATAATCTGCAATATCACTGGCGAGCCAAGGATTATTTAACAATACACTTACATCAGGTTTGTAAGCAGGTATTCTACTAGAAATATCATTGCCATGCAAACAAAGTGATTGTGTTTTCAGAACCATAGCCAGGCCATGATTGGTTGCAAGATTTTCAGAATCAGTATGCCCTGGCACCGCTCTTAGGACGGGAGCATAACCTGCTAAGTAAAACTCCACCGCTGTCAAAAATGGATACTTCCCTTGCAACTGCTGCTCCTGTTCATCTGCCCAGTCCGGTCTTTTCCAACGATCCGATTCTGAGAAGACTAGAGCAAAGGTATCCAGGTCGCAATCACCAACATTCATTCCTCGAGGCACAGAGCCACGCAGATAAACACTGTGCAGATTTGCTCCTTCGTTTTGAATGTAATTGTCTACAATTTGTCCTAGTACGGGAGCATACCTTTGGTCTATCAACTCCATAGCACAAGGGTTGATTAAAAAGCCAGCTGCATCTTTTGGGAAGAAAGCGCCAGAGGGGAGGATTGGATTCATGTCGTAGCTACTAAAATGATCAAAATTCCTATCTTACGCCAAAATACAAACTATCATGAAAATACTATCCTTTATACTTTTGCTGACGGTATTCCTTGCACAAGATTGCAAAAACAGAAAAAATAAAGAATCACTTCCCGAGATGGAATCTTCAGAAGTAATACCTGTCGTTAAGCTAATGAAAAATGCTTGCTTCGGCAAATGCCCAATGTACTCTCTTACTCTTTATAATAATGGAAAAGCAGAATACGTCGGTCGTGCTAATGTAGAAAAACTAGGTACTTTCACGAAGCAAATTCCTACGGAGAAAGTAGCCAGTATTTTGCGACAGCTCAACGCTGTAAAGTTTTGGGACATGGAGGATAAATATATGAGCGAGCTTTCTGACACACAGAAAACCATCATGACCCAGTTTAGAAAAGATACCTCTAAAACAGTAACCGGCGATCACGCTCGCCCTGACATTCTAAAGCCAATAGAAAAAGAACTAATAGCTATTGCAGATGACTCAGCAGACTGGACCAAAACCAAAGACCATCCGCAAGGAGCGAACAAACAACTCCCTAAGCATTTTATCAAAAATGAAATCATTACAGAATTCGAAAAAGACATTGATGTAAAAGCTGCCGTTGCGACTAAGAAGCAATTTGGTTTAGAAATCAAAAAGAAGATCGCTCCTAACTTGGACATGTATGTTCTGACTTATGATACAATGCGTGTAAAACCTCAGATGATGCTGATGCAGGTCAAAAGAATTAAAGGGGTGACAAAAGCAGAATTCAACAAGCGATTAGAACCTAGAGAACATTAATTTCCTAAGGATTGAAGGATTGAATGGGCCTTCGGCTGGAGAAGCTGAGGAGCCTACGAACTAAGCCTTTTGAATTTGAACTTGACACTTGTTTCTTGCGCTTTTAAAGCTCAAGTATCAAGAAACAAACTCAAGTTCAAATCCCTTCGACCGTTACAATCGCGAAGCTTATGAACTGAGCGCCTATTCAATCCTTCATTCATTTTCAATTATCCATAAAAAAAACAAGCCTTGATTCGACCTCCAGCTCAACAAAAAGAAACATACATTGTCAAAACCCTTTTCGGTTTGGAACCATTGCTGATTCAAGAATTGGAGCAACTAGGGGCAGAAAATATTCAGCCCTTGAAAAGAGGGGCTTCCTTTGTAGGTGATCTAAGAATGTTGTACCGTGCGAATCTAGAACTGCGAACAGCCATTCGGATTTTGAAACCCTTCTGGCATTTCAGAGCGAGGGATGAGCGGGAGTTGTACGACCAAGTGCAGCGCATCAACTGGACCAAGCACCTGACCTTGAAGCACACCTTCGCCATCGACTCGGTAACGCACTCACGCTTTTTCCGACATTCAAAATATGCTGGTTTAAAAACCAAAGATGCAATTGTCGATCAATTCAGAGATCGCTTCGATAAGCGACCGAACGTAAATACGGTCTCTCCAGACCTTCGCCTGAACGTACATATATATGAGGATGAGGTCAATCTGGCTTATGACAGCAGTGGAGATTCCCTACATATGAGAGGCTACCGACGGGAGGTGGGTGATGCGCCCATCAATGAAGTCCTGGCCGCAGGTATGATTATGATGACCGGTTGGAAAGGAGATTCTATTTTCATAGATCCGATGTGTGGTTCGGGGACACTTTTAGCGGAAGCAGCTATGATTGCGACCAACACCCCTCCGGGTTGGAACCGCGAACGTTTTGGTTTTGAGAAATGGAAAAACTTCAATGCTAAGATTTGGGAAGAGGTAAAGGCGGAAGCTAAAGCAAAAATCAAAACACCTAAACATCCGATTCTGGGCTTCGATCAAGATTT
>JBGCDT010000323.1:0-9783 GCA_045105695.1 Saprospiraceae bacterium
GAAATTTCTGAAAAGACAAAGACAGCTGCAGTCGCCTTGATGAATCGTCAGGGTATTAAACTAATCGTAAACGCTTCCTTCTGGAATAGCTTGAATGAAGATCACCGCTATGGCTTGATCAAACATGAGATGCTTCACATCGTTCTCAAGCATCTGTTCACTATGAGGCAATTCAGTAATAAAGCACTCTATAATATTGCAGCTGATATAGTAGTCAATCAGTATATCGAGCGAAAGCAACTGCCAGACGGAGGTATATTGTTAGAACAGTTTGTTTATCTCGAACCGATGTATGGAATTATTCTGGAAAGTGATAAAGATGTTGGTTATTATTATTCCCTTTTGGATCGAACAGTTCTTAAAGGAAAAGAAGAAATGGGCTTCGACGAGGCAGTGCAAAATACTGATCCAGGGAAAAGCAAAGGAGAGCCACAAAAAAATATTTCCGAATTGCTAAGTGAACCAAATGCTCAAATGGAGCGACATCAATACTGGGAGGAATTTGAAAACTTATCTGAGGGGGAACGAAAAATTGCGGAATACCAAGCCAATAGAATCATCAAACAAACAGCAGATCGAGTAAAGCACAAATATAAAAACTTTGGAAATTTACCGAATGGACTTGCAGAAAAACTCGCAGCAATTCTAGAGGGTATGACTCCTCGATTTAACTGGCGCCGTCTCTTGCGTTTGTTTGCAACAACAAGTAATAGTTCTTATTTAAAAAATACCATCCGTCGGCCTTCCAAAAGATATGGAACCGTTCCGGGCATAAAAGTCAAACGACGTAATCGCTTATTGCTAGCCATTGATACTTCTGGTAGTATTCGACAAAAGGAGTTACTAGACTTTTTTGCGGAAATTTATTTTGTGTGGCGACAAGGAGCGCAAATTCAAATCGTAGAATGTGATACGGCCATTCATAAAACTTATGACTATAAGGGTGTTCCGCCAGATGCGGTTCATGGTCGTGGCGGAACTTCTTTTGAAGCACCCATTACATATGGTAATGAGCAATACATGCCTGATGCATTGATCTACTTTACGGATGGTTTTGCTACCGCGCCAAATATCCCAGCTCGCTTTCCTATTTTGTGGGTTATCTCTCCAAATGGCTTGGCTGAGGGAGAAGGTGTTTGGAATGAGCTACCTGGTAAAAAACTAAAGATGATGAGCTAGTCTGTAAAATATAATTGCAAAATAAAATACATGTCAAACCAACAACACAATTACGTATTCTATGGAATGGAGTCCAATGCGACTGAGGTTCGCAAATTTACCGAACACATTATCCAAACCAATATTTCAGCGGAGCAGCAAGGGCATAAAAAATCACCTATTTGTATCTGGGGAACTCATGGTATTGGTAAAACGGAAATGGTGCAGCAAATCGCAACTGACGCAGGTTTCAAGTGGTCTTACATTGCACCAGCTCAATTTGAAGAAATGGGAGATCTGATCGGAATGCCCGCTGTCGAAAACGGACGAACGGTTTTTAGTAGTCCTGATTGGGTGCCGACGGAAGAAGGACCAGGGATATTACTGATTGATGATGTGAACCGAGCGGATGATAGAATACTCAGAGGGATCATGCAGCTTCTTCAAAATTACGAATTGGTCAGTTGGAAGTTGCCACCCAAATGGCAAATCGTTTTGACGGCGAATCCTGATGGAGGCGATTACTCCGTTACGCCAATGGATAATGCAATGCTCACTAGAATGATGCACATCACGATGAATTTTGATCCAAAGGCATGGGCCGTTTGGGCGGAGCAAGCAGGGGTTGATTCCAGGGGTATTAACTTTGTTTTGACTTATCCTGAGATTGCCAATGGAAAACAGACCACTCCCCGATCATTAGTTCAATTTTTCCAAAGCATAGAATCTATCAAAAACTTTTCTGAAGAGTTGCCAATGATTCAAATGTTGGGATCCTCTTGTTTGGATGAATCGACCATTGCCTCCTTCATTTCTTTTGTACAGCAGAATCTTTCAGAATTAATTACTCCTGAAAAAATCGTCTCTACTAAAAACTTCGACAATGAGGTCTACAAACATATTAAAGGAATTGTGAATAAGGAGGTCTTGCGAGTTGATATTGTTGCGACCTTATGTACAAGAGTAATCAACTATTTAACGCTGAATGATATAAAATTGAAAAAAGGAGAAATTGAAAATATTCAGTCTTTTATTAAAATGGATATCATTCCGAATGATTTAAGGCTGTCTTTTTTGCAGGATTTGGTAAGCTCTAGTAATCAATCTCTGAAGGGAGTGATGGCTGATCCTGAGGTGGCGATGTTGTTGTTGCAGAAGATGTAGTTCGAGTTATTTATGTATTTAATAATAAATGAAAAGTATAAGTTATGTCAATCCTTTCAGAAGAAGATCAGAAGATACTGAAATTAATTTATAGTGGTACGCCTCCGAATGATTTGCTTGTTTTGGAAATCATTAAAAACAGAGCAAATAGAAAAATATTTGTAGGAGCGCTGATCAATATTTGTATTTGCACTCTGAATAATGACCACGCTAGAGAAATTTATAGTTTTTTAAAACCTTATTTATCTTCAGCTCAGGAAGAGTTGATTATTCGTATTGCAAAAATAGAAAGCCAGACAGTAAGAAGGGTAAATAAAATTGCTCCTACTGGACACATAGGAAACCAGACTGGAAGAAAAACAAGAAAAAGAAGACTAGGTAAAGGATTAGGTAGTTTACTGAGTAGTATTTCCAGTAGTGAAATATCCAATTATAGATCACCTTACTTTCAACCCATTGCTAAAGTTTTTCCAAAGGAAATATGTTTTGAAATCGCTCTAACAAGTTATTATAGATCTGGCGAATGTTATATGGAACTTTTGGCAATAGACGATGGAACACATACTGAACGAGAGAATATCTTTCAACGGTTTTTAACTCAATACCACTCTAATGCAAATAACATAATCATTCCGGGACTACAGGTTAAAGAGATGAGTACTTATCTGAAACCCTTTACGAAGACAAAAAATCCTAGATACTTGAATAGAAGAATATACATTTATGATGTAAAATCTAACGATGTATCTGAGCTACTTTTTAAAGTACCTTGTCAAACACTTATTGTCGATCATCAGTTTACTAAACCCTTTTTTCCAGAATATATTTTTCGGATGACTGATGTGAAAAATCTACAAATTCATATTAATGAAAACACGATCTTGCCAAAAGACTGGAGTAACTTGACAGAACTGAGGGAGTTAACCTTTCGGGGCGAGGGATATGTCTTTCACGATTTTGACTTTATTAATAGCTTGCCTAAACTCACAGGATTATATATTCACAATCACAAAATAGCTTCCCCAAGCGTTTTACTACGAAAGAAGAAAGTACCTATTGAGAGTTACATTAAATTTGTTTCCTATGAGGGATATAATAGCGAATCAAAAAAGGACACCATCGAACTACCTCAAAATCAAATGCTAAGTATCGCCACTGCTCTGGCAAAATCCGTTTTAACTTTTGAAGAACAGGAGTATTATTTGAAAAAGATATTAGCACTTCCTGCGATTAAGAAAATGGGGCCGTTGCCTGTCAACGAATTAATAGCCTTGATGAATGTCAGTTTCGCAGCTTTACGAAATGTGGTTCAGAATCAATTGCATGATTACAGTATGAAACAGAAAGGAGTGGAATCTTTTAATTCAAAGTCCACATTATATATTGCTGGAACACCAAGCCGTAAGAAAACAGAAATCAAACAAAAACTAAAAACAATAGGAATTAAAATAGTTGATAAACCAGAAAAAGGATTCACTCATTTACTAGTAGGTAAAAATCCTAAAGATTATAAATCCTTACAAGAACATGATTTTGAGATCATCTCTGAACAAGAATTAAATGAACTATTCAAAACGGATGCACCTGGCTACTTAGAAGAAGCTGCGCAATCTGGCAACGTTCAAATCAATGATAATGTATTACAGTTTTTGTACAACGACGAAGTCAGTAATGTTTTAATTGGATTGGAGATGTTGAAAAACGGGGGTGTTCCAGATGAATTAATTGACCCTTTATTAGTAGTCTACAAAAGTTGTCCAGATACAAAAGCGAGGAAAATAGCAAAGCAATTGTTGGATCGGCATGCCTCTGCATTTTATATTCCTTTGATTAATGATACACAACGTTTTACCAATTTAAATTCAAAAGTAAAAGCGCAGGAGGTCAATAAAAAATTAGAGAAAATAGCTAAAGGCAGCTCACCAAAACATGCGGCTCATCTCTCCCTGCATTTCCATAAAAGATTCAAAAAAGGACTGCGTTACATTTTATATCACTTCAAGAAGCCTTGTGAAGAAAGACCCCTCGCTTTGAAAGCCATGATGGAAGGTACTCATTTTGACTTTGCTGCCGGAGTTGGATTTAAAAACTGGAAAGAACAAGACCCTTCTTCAGTTATGCTATTTAATATGAGATCACCGGCGAGGTTTCCAATTGATGTCGCGGATCATGTACCTTTGATTGAAAATGCTAATTTTCACAACTGTAAGTTTACTTCTCTACCCACAAATATCGGTCGATTGAAACACCTCAAAAAGCTTGATTTGTCTCATAATTTTCTAGGTTCTATTCCTAAGTCAATAGAAGCAATGACATCCCTCGAACACCTTGATCTACAGATGAACCAGTTCAAAACTTTTCCATCTACCCTCAAGCGACTGACGAATTTGAAAGTATTGGATTTGCGTTATAATCGAATTGACAATGGCTTTTCAGAGGTTGAAGTTCCTGATGATGTGAGGAAGGCCTTGAAAGGGTGTGAGATACTATTGTAATTTTTTATTCTTTTTGTGGATAGAATTTAAGATTAGCCAACAATAAATTCCTCGCCAAATACACTTTGATATTTTGCTATAGTTTGCCTTGGTATACTACCTGGTGTAAAAATAATTTTTCCTGAATTTTTAATTCTGTTTTCTTTTTTAAAATCGATTGATATTTCAGGTAGGCTTTTAATGGGATTGTTTCGCAAGTCGATGATAATATTTCTTTTGTTAGCTTTTACAAAAAAATCAAACGAAAGTTTAGAAATAAGATTTTGTTCAAAGTTTATACTTTTCATGTTTGGCATATTAAAAATACTTGTTGGAAAACGTTCAAATTGATTGTCTCCAAACGAGAGAATTTCTAAAGATTTGAACTTAGCAATTCTATTATCAATTTCAGAAATTTTGCTTGATTCAAAATTCATGCTTTTAAGATTATCAAGTACACAAAGAGCGTACGGAAATTCTGTTATTTCTTTGTTTTCCCAATCAATTCGATTAAGGTCACCAAATTTTTCATACTGATCAAATCTATAGTCTCCATTCTTAGGAGGAGATAAATGATAAAGGAAATCAAAATTTGGAGTTAACATGAATTCCACTGGAAATTCTAGAAACTCACTTCCCTTTAGACAGAGCATTTTTAACTTTTCTAGATTCTTGAATTTAGAAGATACTTTTTCGATTTTGCTGTCGTGTACATGAAGAGTACTTAAACTCTTACAATCAAAAATACAATCTGGTAAAGTAGATTTCTCTGTCAAACAAAGAATTAACTCTTTAATATAAGGAGCTGTACTAGAGATGTCCATACGTTGGACGGTTGTTCCTAATAAATCTAATTTATAGATTGCATTAGGGAAAAAATAATCTGAGTAATTAATTTCTTTATAATAAATCCACTCCAAAAATTTTACTTTTTCTAGTACAGGAGAATCGTATTGTACTTCTGGAAGTTCTAGATTTTTTACAATTAGAGAAGTTCTATTTAGATAAGACAGCTCATCTGCAGTAAGTTGATAAACCTTATCAGAATAGATATGAATTGAATCAACTTTGGGACACCTGTCTAGTAACTTAATTAAATAGCTAATGGAGTCTCCATTTTCTAAACGAAGTGAGATGTTTGTTATCTCTGAAAAATCTTGTTTAAATTCTTTGGATTTGTATATAAAATCAAAATTCTTAGTAGACATCTTTAGTGAAGTCTTTTTGAATTGTTTAGTTAGAAGCCTTCTCCAGAGCAGGAAATAATTAATGTCAAAAAAATTATTTAGGGGGTCTTTTGTGTTGTTTAAATACTCTACTATGAAGGGGACAGCTCCAACTATTGCATCTAACTTCATAAGGTCCCATCTGCTTTTTTCAATATACGGTAAAAGTATATACTCAGCGGTTTCTTTTATTTTTTCGTTTTCATGAAAAAGGCCAAGTGCTAACAATAAGGAAAAAAACTTCGGTTTCGGTCGGTACTTAGCATTTAGGAGCGTAATGGCTAATATCCTATTATCATCATCTTCAGAGAAAAGCAAACGTTCCCAATTTTTATATTCTAATGATTTTTCATCATCGTAAAAAGAAGAAGCACCTTGTTGATTTATCCAAAGCTTAACCTCTTTCTCATTGATAAAACCAGCTTCTTCGGAGGACTCTGTAGAATATCGTAATGTTTTCCTAGTATCATTTTCTTTATGACTAATGCCGATAGCATCGCATTTTTGTTTTAAGCTTAATACATTAGTTTCATTATTCTCAGGGAATAGAACACAGTAAGTTGTAAAGTTGTACATATTAAAAAAACTTCTTAAGTTATGATGTCTTAGAGTGCGTAATTCAAATATACTCCTCCCTATCTGATTCGCCAAAACTGAGCAGGATTAATCCCTCCCTCAAACTCCGTAACCATCTCCAAAGGAACATCAGGCGCCTCTTTTTTCGTATAAGGAACAACAACTCGAAATGTTATTTTGATATGTCCCTCGAACTTCGGAAATCGGTAATACCAATAATATCCAGGCGGTAAAGTCTTTTTATTATTCCTTGTTCCTACCACACAGATACTACCATGATAGTTAATGGTTTTCCATTCTCCTTTAGAATTTTTAGCTTGTAACTTTATTGGAATACGGCCTGAGAAACCTCCATCAATTACTAGTGTATCTTTAGATGGATTCATTATATATAAATTGTTGGCGTGATAGCTTTTTCCTTTTTCTTTAAATGTCTTCTTTCGATAACCAAAAGAGGCCTTTGGCTTATTCGTAAATATATGATACACCCAATGCAACAATTGAGGTTTTCGCTTTCGCTCCTTTAAAATTATTTTATCGGTAACATCATATGGATAAATATCAAGGGGCTCCTTTTGTTGCCAAACGATGGTTCCACTAGTATCGACATAGGCACTGCGTTGGTTTTCTTCTACTAGAAATAACTTCTTCCCCAGCATTTCTGGATGAATCTTTTCAACGCAAATAGGAAGTAATTTGTCCAACAAAAGATCATAAATACCTTTACATTGTAGCTCTGGTTGGTTCGTCTTTGGAATAACATACAAATAGCGCTGCTCTACAAAATGACCAAAGTACATCCCTTTCAAAACATCAATAATTTCTAAATCTCCGCTTACATTCAACTTTGCAATCCCTTCTTCAGTATCAACAATCGCATGGTCATTGAGAAAATAGTTTTGTGTGAACTGGGTATTGTAACCATTCGATTTTAGCGGTAATAATTTTGTGAAACCAATGTTATGTAATCGTTTTCCTTCTTTGTTTATTAGGAAATATTTTCGCAGCTGTCGGTCTTTTACGAAAGTAATCCCATCATAAAAAGAGTAGACAAAATTAAAGTTTGTATCTGCCAGGAACACTGCCGCAGTAGTATCTATAAATCCAAGATACCCATATTTGAATATTGAAGTATCTCTAAGCCTTACAGAAATACTTCCATCGTGGTAATTTCCATTTATCGCTTCAAACCGACTATCTGTAATCTGTCGAAATTTACCATCTTCAATCTTTACTATTCCAAATGCTCTATTTTTCTTATTTCGTAGTGGTATCCATCGGTCTTTCTTCTTTTCATAAAAACTCAGATTTTGCTTGGTTACGTAAAACCAGCCCTCTCCTATTGATTTTATCCCTTCATATTTTCCAAAAGGAGTTTTTAGTATACCCTGAGCATTCGCTATTCCAAATTCAATAAAATCAGCCCCATCTATGATTTTATCTTTTGACAGAATAAAATAGCCATCTTCCTTCCACATAACCCAATGATGTATAGTATCTAAAATAACTCTCCCATTCTCATCAGCAGCTCCGAATTTTCCATCGCTAGATTCGAGGATCGTAAATCCTTCTGGTACACTATTTCTATTATTATACTTTCGCTTTGGAGAAGGAACACCTGTCGTAGAAACCAGCATTTCCTTCCCTTCTAGCCAGACTGACGCCTGGCCATTTTTAAAAGGTTTTGCATAGTCATAAATTGGTGGGATTTGCCATTGCCCCGTGCTGTCTATGAAACCAAATTTGTCTGTTAACCGAACGGCACCTAACCCTTCAGAAAAATTAAATGCTTCGACGTACTTCGGAGAGATGACTACTTCGCCGTTCAAATTGATATAGCCGTATTTGCCGGCTTCTTCTATTCGGAGTAGTTGGGATTGGGCAGGTGATAGGAATGGTAGGATTAGTAGAAGGGCAAGGAGTAGTTTTTTGTATTTCATGCTTTTGCGACTTAGAGTAACTCTAATATTATTTTTCTCAAAGATCTTTAGCAGTACTCATAACGAAATCCTTGGGGATATAATACAATTTTACTCTTCTTTTCTATTTTTGTATACTACCTCAAATAGCTTTTAATTCCTGAACTTAATCCGCCTTAAAATTTTACTCTAATAAGAAGACCAATTAATCAAGAAATGAATTCGTATTCTACACCCATCTTTTTAAATTTTTATCCGCTTCACTTATGAAATTTCGTTTTTCTTCTACGGCTTTTCATTCGATCCTCATGGCCTCTAAAATTAATTAATTCGCCTATTGATAATATACTCGATAGCAATGACAGGACTTTTTTCCAAAAACTTTTTTTCTTACTATTTTTAAATTCTCTCATTTTATTATTAGTAATTAAAGGTTATTATACTGTTGTTTTAAAGCATACTTATTCTAATCTCCAGGCAATATTATTTAGATCAATAAAACCTACTAATCCAAGGGTTTTACTGTAGTAGTATTTGAATTTTGGACTAGGATAAATACTGCTGTCAAAGCTGAAGATATCATTATATTCAACTCCTGCAATCTCGATACTGGGATAAAATTCTTCTCCTGGAAACTTTTCGTAGTCCAAAGAACCTTGATCCAATATTGATATTAGACCAACGCTGTAGGAATTTGAGTCTAGCCTTCTTAGAATCCTAAGAACGTCTCCTATCGCCTCGGGATTAGACGATTCTTGATCCCTAAAATTTTCAAGAGTTATGTTCAATTCAATTGCTGGGGATTCAGAGCTTAGTCGGATAATTATTACTTCTTTATTAAAGCAATATCCTATCACTTTAGTTGAATCAATATCGCAAATCTGATTTGATCTATACTGTACTTTATTATTTTTGTATGACTTTTTTGAAATTACCATTGTAATTGTTTCGCCTTCTTCGTTTACATATTTTGATTCATTATTCAGACTCTCGCACGCAAGAACTACATATGCCTTACTGGAATCTTCCAACTTATATCCCCCTAGCGAAATATATTCGCAAACATCAGTTTGAAAAATACTGGTATCACAGTCACTGACAGTATAAGTCTCTTTGAATTCAGAAAGACAACCTAGTATTGAATCATTCGACAAAGTATCGTCTTTAGAGCATGACGATATCAATAGGATTAGCACAAGTTTTAGTAGGATTTTCTTTTTCATGGCTTTATTATATAATTAATTACTTGATCTTCGATTTAAGCAA
>JBGCDT010000324.1:0-16948 GCA_045105695.1 Saprospiraceae bacterium
AGTTCAACTGCGGGTCATCATTTATCTACCACCGGCATTGCTACCGGTGTGTATCTGCCTACCCTCCCCTGCTGAACTTGTTGTAAAAACAAAATCAATAGCGCGAGCAACGCTACTCCGAAGAACCGAGGTATACATGGCATTTCAATCCACAAGGTTTATTCGTCAGACCGTTTACACGACCTCACCGTGCGCTCTTACCGCACATTTTCACCCTTACCCAGACCAAAGCCTGGGCGGTTATTTTCTGCAACACTCTCTGTATCGCGCGCGATGGCGCGATCCCATTCGTTAAATGGTGTGGTGCTCTGCATTGTCCGGACTTTCCTCATTTTCGCCTCAGCGAACCAAGACGAAACCGCGATGACCTTGTTTGCGATGCAGCCACAAAGGTACTAAGAACCTACTCAAATTTCGAAGATGGTTTTCCTTCAAAAATAGTCTGTTAATTAGTCCAAAAAATATCCTAATTGTGAAAGCTATTTCTGTAACACCTCACCTTGATTTTCGTATCCAAAAAACAAAGCATTAGCCTAGCCCAGTATTGCTATAACAGACTTGAGTTCCTCTTGTATCGTTGTATTTTTTCTTCCAGCCAGATTCATCTGCTTCAATTAGAACATATAATTTTTTGTTATTATCCGTTCTTAATAGGTTTGGATTAAATTTTGTGGGTTATGTTTGTAACCTACAAATAGAGGAATCCCAATAAACATCTGCCTTTCAAGCTATTTTCACAGTCATCTTTCATACCCTCAGTGCAATGACAAAGCAACAAAAATACTCTCTACTTCTTACTCTTGGTTTCTTTATCGCTGCCTTTGGATTTGATTCCTATCTAAATAATAACTCTAAGCTTCACAGCTATGAACTTCAAATTGAAGAAACACTCCATAATCAAGAGACAGTAATTCGTCGCTTTTTTGAGAATAAGGATTTCATCGAACGCCAGTTGGCAGGCGAAAGAATAATGGATCCTAAAATCCAGGTTGAAGATTACGACTACATCAGCCAGTTGGCTAAAGAGGACTTTACCGTTTTCATTTATCAGAATGGAGATTTACTTTTTTGGAATAATCAGTACGCCTCTAATCCAACTATTCCTACAAAAGCAGATGAACTTCAAAACACAGGCTTAACTTCTGAATTGGTAAAAGCTACGAACGGCTACTACATCAAAAAAAGTCAGAACTTCATCAGTAAAAGTCAAGGCACCTATCGCTTGGTTGCTATGATACCCGTCAAATACGATTATAGCCTTGAAAGTAATTATCTAACCAACCGCTTTGTCGCTAATAAAAACATCCCTTACAACATATCAGTTTCAGAGGAGGTCTCTGAATATCCAATAGCTGGAAAAAAAGGAGACACGATGTTCTATCTGCATACAGACGAGCCAGTGTATGATAGACAACAACAGTCTCGTCTATTATTCTTTTACTTATCAGGTTTATTTCTTCTGATATTTTTCATCAATGCTACTGCAAAGAAAATGATAGCAGATGGCAAACCGCTCACGGGTGCTGCTGTTTTTATAGTTGCTGTTTTCGCAGTTCGTTTTTTGACCATCCTTTTAAACTTTAGTGAGCGATTCACTGAACTACCTGTGTTTGCACAAACTTTTCAGAAGAGCCTCATCAGTACTTCTCTTGGTGATCTTCTGATGAACATTGTTTTGCTTCTTTGGATCATGTTCTTCTTTCACAAGGAGTTTCCCAACAGGAGTTTTGCCAAACATTCTCCACGAGGAAAGTTTGCGCTAACCTATGTCAGTTATCTCGTTGTTTTGGGGGGAGTATTGGTATTGTCCTGGGTTTTCAAATCTTTGATTTTCAATAATAATGTCCAGTTTGATTTTAGCAATACACTTGCGCAAAGTCAGTCTGGGGTAATCGCTATTTTTGGAATCATCTTATTGCTCTTAGCTTTATTTTTATTCAGCCACAAGATGATGCTGAACATTAGCAATATTGCATTGGATAAAAACAAAAGATTCTCTGCTTTAGGTTTAGCTATTCTTTCCATAGGACCAATTATAGGGTTGGCTGATTTCATGCTACCTACGATTCACTTGGTATTAATTGCAGCAATTTTCGTTTTACTATTTGATATTTTCATTGATAAAAACAAATCAGCTCCATTCACGTGGCTGGTCATTTGGTTGATTGTACTAAGTGCTTTTCCTTCAATATTATTATTCAAGTATAACACTTATCAGGATCGTTTCCTGAGAAAAGAGTATGCAGAAGAGTTAGTACAGCTTCGAGATAAGGCGGCAGAAGAGGCATTGTTCGAACTAAAAGAAAGTCTTCAGTCCGATGAAGATTTCAAAAACCTATTCATGCCGAGCTACTTCTCAGGGCAGAACGATATAGAACAAAAAGTAGAACAATACTTTTACAACAATAATTATTTATTCTACAATTATGACTTTGTCCTTAATGCTTACGACGATGATGATGTTCCTCTTTACAAAGAAATAGAGGAAAAGGTCTCAGACTTCCGTCAATATTATAACAATGCTATTACAACTAATTACCCAGGTCTAAAACTCTCCGTCGATCAGGAGCAATATCGTATAAATTACCTTTTGGATTTTGAACTACCAGCTACAGCAATCTCCAAAACCCCTGTTCGATTGACCATGCGAATAAACCGCCAGAGGAGAGAACAGTCCAGAGTCTACACAGAATTGCTGGTAGATCGACCTTTCAAAAATCTAAAAAATCTTGACGATTACGAATATGCGATTTACAAAAACAATATTAAAATTGATGGAGAAGGAGACACCTATGGTAATGTTTACAACCTACCTCGCACCGCTGAGAGAGGTAACTCAACCATAATAGAAAAAGGTGGCCGGTCTGAAATTGTATTTGCATCAAATCAAAACAATGTCAAAGTTGTCATTGGTAAAACAATGGAAGAATACCTTTCTGTTGTCTCTTTTGGATCATACATCTTTGGGGCCTTGGTTTTGATTATTCTATGTGTTTCTTTGATTAATAAATTCTTTCCTTTTCTTCCTGATACACTTCGGTTCTCTTTGTTTCAGCAAGCATCAAGTCTGAAAAACCGAATACAGTATTTCATGATTGCCTTGACCATCATTTCCTTTATCATTATTGGTATTGTTACGATTTGGTTTTTCCAAGATTCTTCGCACAACTATCACGACAACAGATTAAAGCGTAAAGCTGATTCAGTAATCAAAAATGCTGAACATGAATTACAACTAATGTATGCCGCTGGTGATAGCATTGATTTAGAAAGACTCATTGAGCCGATTGCTCGCATTCATCGTATTGATATCAACATGTATGATCTGAACGGATTTCTAAAAGCATCTTCTGAGGAAGATATTTTCCGACAAGGAGTAATGGAGGGGCGAATAAGTGCGCCTGCATTATATGCGCTCAGTACACAAAAGCTTTCGGAGACCAGACAAGAAAACGAACATATCGGAGACTTGGTTTACAATGCAGCTTATCTATCTTTGAACGATCCGAACGGAAAGACGGTCGCTTATCTAGGGCTTCCCTACTATTCCAAACAGAGAGCCTTACGTAGTGATGTGACTGTTTTTATGAGTACATTATTAAACGTTTATGTTTTTCTATTGCTGATAGCTGGAGCCATTGCCATTATGGTTGCAGAAAACATTACGCATCCTCTGGTCGCTATTGGAGATAAAATGAAGCAGGTAAAGCTCCATAAAAGGAACGAGCCTCTGGAGTATCCTCGAAAAGATGAAATTGGTTCACTGGTTTCTGAATTTAATAAAATGACGAGAGAACTAGAGAATAATGCACTCCAATTGGAGCAGACCGCCCAAGAAGGTGCCTGGCGAGAGATGGCCAAGCAAGTTGCTCACGAAATAAAAAATCCGCTTACACCAATGAAGTTAAGTATCCAGTACTTACTCCATGCTTACCAATCGAACCCAGGTGATATTGAGCCGTTATTAAAGCGAGTAGCAAACACTTTGGTTGAGCAAATTGATAACTTGTCTTCTATCGCTAATGAGTTTTCTACTTTCGCAAAAATGCCACGTGCAGAAAATCAAACGATTTTGGTTAACTCTCTGGTAGGTTCTGTATTTGAGCTGTTTAGCAAAGAATCTACGGATATGATGGAACTCAATTTAGAGCAACCGAAAGAACAGTTCTTTGTTTTTGCAGATAAGAATCATCTGATGCGAGTTTTAAATAATCTGATTAAAAATGCCATCCAAGCAATTCCGGATGACCGAAAAGGAAAAATCAATGTTAGCCTATACAAGAAACACGATGCTGCTATTGTAAAAGTATCTGATAACGGTACAGGTATTTCTGATGATAAAAAAGACAAAGTTTTTGTTCCTAACTTCACCACTAAAAATTCAGGTACTGGATTAGGGTTGGCTATTTCTAAAAACATTATTGAATCTGTAAGTGGTCGAATCTGGTTTGAAACAGTTATTGATGTAGGAACAGATTTTTATATAGAATTACCCCTTGTGGAAATTAATGAGCTAGAGGAAGCGATTTCCTAGTTATACCCGCACGAAGTAGTTTCGTCGAATTTGATCCTTATGATTTTGCGATAGTATTTTTTAATTTGAGTTTTCATTTTAATTTTCATTAATTTTGAGAAAACTACTATGGCTTTAGACGATAACAAACTCATTGGCAACATCACTAAACCTTTTAGCTTAGAGCTAAAAGAGCATGAATCGATGGATGACTATGTCGATGAAATCTTACCTAATATAAAACCCTGGAGTGAAGATCTGAGAGAAGAAGAATTCTATCTTGACACCCGATGGTTGGAGGTAAGAGACGCTGATGACTTCTTGGAAAAAGTACTGCATATCTTTCGCCCGGAGAATGAATACTTGCATTCTATAGATGGAAACATTTCCAAAGGAGATTGGAAAGTGCTAGATAAGAGCAACACCTTGATCATAGAAATGGAAGCTGGTGGCGCAATCATCAAAAGTGAATTATTCGACTTAGCTTTTTTAAATAAAGATTTTTTTATTCTAAAAAAGCACGGTAACCAAAAAAGAAAAGGTAGACAAAAGTATCTAGTACTAGGTCGCGAAGCTGTTGTTAAAAACTTGGAATGGCGTCAGGTTATGGATAAGCTTTTTAGCAATTATAAAAACAACTCTCAGTTTTTAGTTTTCATGGCAGTGATTGCTTTGATTATCGCAGCAGTACTAGCGTTTTCATTGTTCTAGAAAAAATAATCCTAAAATAAAAAAGCCACGGTCATTCAACCGCGGCTTTTTTATTTATTTCAGCTTTCGACTATTACTTATTCAAAGCCTCTGCCATCGTCTTACCAATGTGCGCAGGAGATTTCACAACGTGAATTCCACAATCCGCCATGATCTTCATCTTTGCTTCAGCAGTATCCTCAGCTCCGCCAATGATTGCTCCGGCGTGGCCCATTGTACGACCTTTAGGAGCAGTCTGTCCAGCAATGAATCCAACAACAGGCTTTGTTGCATTTTCCTTAATCCATCGAGCAGCATCTGCTTCCATATTTCCTCCGATCTCTCCGATCATTACGATTCCGTCAGTCTCTGGATCTTCCATCAAGAGTTTTACAGCATCTTTAGTAGTTGTTCCTACGATTGGATCTCCCCCGATTCCGATGCAAGTAGATTGTCCCATTCCGGCTTTAGTTACTTGATCAACAGCTTCGTAGGTCAATGTACCAGAACGTGATACAATTCCGATTCTTCCTTTGTTGTGAATGAAGCCAGGCATGATACCCACTTTTGCTTCACCAGGTGTCATTACACCAGGGCAGTTCGGTCCGACCAATCGACAATCTCTGTCCTCTATGTAAGACTTTACTTTCACCATGTCCTGTACTGGAATTCCTTCCGTAATACAGATGATTACTTTGATACCTGCCTCAGCAGCTTCCATTACAGCATCAGCTGCAAAACGTGGAGGCACAAAAATAATGGTAGTGTCTGCTCCAGCTTTTTGAACAGCTTCATCCACAGTATTGAAAACAGGTAATCCTAGGTGTTCTTGTCCACCTTTACCAGGAGTTACTCCTCCTACTACGTTTGTCCCGTACTCGATCATCTGTCCGGCATGGAAGGTTCCTTCTTTTCCAGTGAATCCTTGTACAATGATTTTTGAATTTTTGTCAACTAGTACTGCCATTATTTTTTAGTTATTGGTTTATGATTTTTTTTTATCCTTAATTATGGTCTTGAAGAAAAAGTCTTTTCTATATTTAGAGACAACGCTTCTCCTACCTTTTTCTTTTAATCACTCCTCCACAAATATAAAAACATCCTCGCTAGGTTTCTTCATGTAATAATGCTCGCGAGCAAACTTTTCGATATTTGTTTCTAAGTCTTTTTTATCTTTTTTAACCTGTTCAATCTGAGCTTGGTAATAGATTTTATCTGTTTCCAGTTCATTCAAACTCTGGTTTAATTTCCATTGTGTGACGACATCGTGTTTATCAAAAAAGATAATCCAGGCTGCACTCAATACCAATACAACGAAGTACCTGTTTCGGAAAGGCGCAGGTATCATTTTTACAATTGGCTTGAATGGATTGTTTCTAACAGCCATAATTTTCTACGTTCGAACTATCCTAATAATGCCTTCCCTGGAAAAACACCAGAAGAACCTAACTCTTCTTCGATTCTTAACAGCTGATTGTATTTTGCGATTCTATCTGATCTAGACGCAGAACCTGTTTTGATTTGTCCAGTGTTCAGAGCTACTGCTAAATCTGCAATTGTCGTATCCTCTGTTTCTCCAGAACGGTGACTCATTACGTTTGTGAAACCATTTCTAGTAGCCAATCGAACTGCTTCTATCGTTTCTGTCAAACTACCTATTTGGTTTACTTTAATCAAAATAGAGTTTGCTGAATTTCTATCAATTCCTTCTTGCAAACGCTTTGAGTTAGTAACAAATAGATCATCTCCAACAAGCTGCACACGATCTCCCAAAGTTTTATTCAGAGCACTCCAACCATCCCAGTCATCTTCATCCAAACCATCTTCAATAGAAAAGATTGGATAGTTATCACACCACTCTTTCCAATAACCAACCATTTCAGCAGAAGTTAGTTTATCTCCTGTTGATTTATGAAAATGGTAAACTTTTTCTTCTGCATTATAGAATTCTGAAGCAGCAGCATCCATAGCAATGACAACCTGTTCCCCTGGTTTGTAACCAGCCTTTTCTATTGAAGTTAATACGATCTCAATAGCCTCTTTGTTCGATTTGATATTTGGTGCAAAACCTCCTTCGTCGCCTACGTTTGTAGAATAACCTTTTGAAGAAAGTACTTTTTTCAAATTATGAAAAATCTCAGTTCCCATTCTTAATGACTCAGAAAAAGTCTCTGCTCCTACAGGAACAATCATGAATTCTTGAAAGTCAATGCTATTGTCAGCATGAGAACCACCGTTTAGGATATTCATCATAGGCACTGGCAATACATGTGCATTCACTCCTCCGATGTATCGATACAATGGTTGGTTGAGTTCCTTGGCAGCAGCTTTGGCAGCAGCCATTGAAACACCTAAGATTGCATTAGCCCCTAGGTTCGCTTTATTGGAAGTACCATCAAGGTCTATCATGATTTGATCAATATACACCTGATCAAAAACATCAACACCGATCAAATTCTCTCTTATCTTTTCTTCTACATTTGCACAAGCATTTGAAACACCTTTACCCATGTAATTATCACCTCCATCTCTGAGCTCTACCGCCTCATATTTGCCCGTCGAAGCGCCTGAAGGAACTGCAGCTCTTCCCATTGCTCCATCTTTAGTAAAGACTTCCACTTCTACTGTAGGGTTACCTCTAGAATCAAAAATTTGTCTCGATTTAATATCTTTTATTTCACTCATTGATTTTTCTTTAGATGTTAGTCTTTCTGTTTTTTAATATGATCCTAACTTTTCAGAAAGGATCTTTTTATTAATGATGCGCTACTGTTTTAACACTGCTTGCTATCAGTTCAACGAAGTCGTCGAAAAGATATCTAGAATCATGTGGTCCAGGAGAAGACTCCGGGTGATACTGTACAGAAAACGCTTTTTTATTCTTTACGCGAATTCCTTCGATGGTATCATCATTCAAATTGATATGCGTAATTTCAATCTTGTCTTTATTTTCTTCAATCGCTTGTGGGCTAACTCCAAAACCATGATTCTGGCTAGTGATCTCACATCGTCCGGAAATAATGTTTTTTACTGGGTGATTAATACCTCTGTGCCCATTGTGCATTTTATAAGTAGGAATTCCATTGGCTAGAGCTAAAATTTGATGTCCTAAGCAAATTCCAAACAAAGGTTTATTATTGTTTAATATCTCCTTGGTCGTTTCAACTGCGTACGGCATAGAAGCAGGATCACCCGGTCCATTAGAAAGAAAGTAACCATCTGGATTCCACTTTTGCATCTCTTCAAAAGAAGTTTTAGCTGGAAAAATATTCAGATAACAGCCTCTTTCTACTAAAGACCGTAGAATGTTTTTCTTTACTCCTAGGTCAAGGACCGCTACTTTGTAGTTTGAATCCGGATCTCCCAAACAGTAGGAAGATTCTGTACTAACAGTAGAAGCAAGCTCAAGCCCTTCCATTGATGGAACCTCATTAAGCTGTTTTTTCAATTCATCTATATCACTAATCTCTGATGAAATGATCGCGTTCATAGCTCCCTTGTCTCTAATGTGTCGCACTACTGCCCTAGTATCTAAACCATAAATAGCCACTATACCCTCTTTGTCTAAATAATCCTGGATAGATAAATCTGCTTGTGGCCTAGAGTACTTATTTGTAAAGTTTTTACAAATTAAACCCCTAATTTTTACGGAACCAGACTCTACCTCTATTTCCTTTGTTCCGTAATTTCCAATATGAGCATTGGTAGTAATTAATAACTGCCCAGTGTATGAAGGGTCAGTGAATATTTCTTGATAACCGGTCATTCCTGTGTTGAAGCAGATCTCTCCAGTAGTCGTTCCTACTTTACCTGCGGCTTTGCCATGAAATACCGTTCCGTCTGCTAATAGCAGTGTAGCTGTTGATTGATTGGATTCACTCATTAGTAAGGTTTTTGCAAATATAAAACTAGATATTGACTTGACAGAATCTCATAGCTGCTTCGTCAGAATTATGTTGAAAAAATATAAATTAATTATTATAAAAAAAGCGACACCAAATGAATGGCATCGCTTTTTTTATTTATATCAATAATACATGATTTATTCTTCTTCGTTTGAAGGAGCTTCTGGTGCAGCAGTAGAAGCAGCACTTGCAACAGCAGCTTTCTTCTTACCTCCTCTTCTACGTTTCTTCTTCTTGGTATCACCAGACCCTGAAGAGAAGTTTGTGAGCGTCTTGTTGTAGTCAACAAATTCAATCATAGCCATTTCAGCACCGTCTGACTTTCGGAAACCCATCTTGATAATTCTAAGGTATCCTCCTGGTCGATCGGCAACTGCAGATGCGATATCGCTAAACAATTCTTTCACAGCATCTTTACTCTGTAAGTAGCTGAATACAACCCTTCGGGAGTGTGTAGTGTTGGTTTTAGCCTTGGTTACCAACGGTTCGAGATGAATTCGAAGGGCTTTAGCTTTTGCCAATGTTGTAAATATACGTTTGTGTTCGATCAAAGCATTTGACATGTTCTTCAACAATGCTCTACGATGACCTACCTTACGCTTTAGATGGTTAAACCTTTTTCCGTGACGCATCTTAACTAATTTTGAATGTTATTAACTTCGTAGCACCGTGAGTCTTAGTAACTACATTTATGAAGGAATAAACGACCCTCCTTCTGATATTACATTTTTGATTACTCTTCGTCGAGTTTGTACTTAGACAAGTCCATTCCGAAAGTCAATCCTTTATCCTGTAGCAATTCTTCAATTTCTACAAGTGACTTCTTACCAAAGTTTCGGAACTTCAATAATTCGTGAGTATCATATCTAACCATTTCTGCCAATGTATTGATCTTAGCTGCTTTCAAACAGTTGTAAGCTCTTACAGAAAGGTCTAAATCTTCTAATGACGTTTTCAACAACTTACGCATGTGAAGGATGTGCTCATCCACGATGCTATCTTCGCTACTACCTACTTCATCGAAAGTGATGTTTTCATCAGTAATCAACATGAGGTGCTGAATCAAAATTCTAGAAGCTTGTTTTACTGCTTCTTCAGGATGAATCGTACCATCAGTCAATACATCTATCGTTAGCTTTTCATAATCCGTTCTCTGGCCAACACGAGTGTTAGATACTTTGTAAGAAACATTTTTGATAGGAGTATAAATTGCATCAATTGGAATAACTCCGATAGCTGCATCTTTAGGAAGATTCTCATCTGCGGGAACATACCCGCGACCTTTAGTGACTGTCAATTCCATTTCCAAGTTCACGAAAGGTTCCATATGGCAAACTACTAACTCTGGGTTCATGATTTTGAAAACATTAGTATGTTCTTCAATATCACCAGCTTTGAAAGTTTCTTTACCAGATATAGTTAAGTATATTTTTTCAGTAGTCAGATCTTCGTCAGATATTAATTGCTTTACTCTGATCTGCTTTAAATTAAGTATAATATCAACTACATCCTCCACAACACCTCTTATTGTAGCAAACTCATGTTCTACACCAGCAATTCTTACTGCAGAGATTGCGTATCCTTCGAGAGAAGACAACAATACACGACGTAGAGAGTTACCAATGGTCTGACCGAAACCAGGTTCCAATGGTTTGAATTCAAAGGTACCTTCAAAGTCAGTAGCTTTTTGTAAGATGATCTTATCCGGCTTCTGAAAGTTTAGTATATTCATATGCGAGAAATCTAATGAAGAGGGTGAATAAAAAAAGACAAAGAGGCCATTCTGCTTTTGGCCTATCATTGTAGGCATAAAAGCAGAATGACCTTATTAAGATCTTATTATTTAGAGTAAAGTTCTACGATTAACTGTTCGTTGATCTTTTCTGGGATGCTTTCTCTTTCAGGGAATTCAACGAAAACTCCTTCCATTTTATCTGGGTTGAACTCTAACCATCCGTGCTTACGTACATCTGATTTTGAGTTTACAGAATCTTGGATTACTTCGAAGTGCTGTGATTTCCCACGAACGCCTACGATATCACCTGGTCTGAGTGTGGCAGAAGGGATGTTAGTTACAACTCCGTTAAGTACGATATGTTTGTGAGAAACCAACTGACGTGCTGCTCTTCTTGTAGGAGCAATTCCTAAGCGGTAAACAACATTATCTAATCTAGATTCAAGAATTTGTAAAAGCACCTCACCTGTAACCCCACCTTTTCGGTTGGCGATTTCAAAGGTATTTCTAAATTGTCTTTCTAGAACACCGTAGGTGTGCTTTGCTTTTTGCTTCTCTAGTAACTGATTAGCATAATCGGAACGTTGCTTTCTTCTTCTTGAGTTACCGTGCATTCCTGGACGGTATTTCTTTCTGTCGAATGCTTTGTCGAAACCGAAAATTGGTTCTCCTAATGCTCTAGCTACTTTTGAAGTAGGTCCTGTATATCTTGCCATTTTGAAAAATGCTTAAGTATATTTTAAAATAGAAAGCGATTATAATCGCTTATACTCTTCTTCTTTTTGGAGGTCTGCAACCATTATGTGGGATAGGAGTAACATCCTTGATTGTAGTGATCTTGATACCTGCACCATCGACAGCTCGAATAGCAGCTTCACGTCCTGCTCCTGGGCCCCTTACGTAAGCTTGCGCAGTTCTCATGCCTGCTTCGTATGCTACTCTTGCAGCATCTCCTGCAGCCATCTGAGCGGCATACGGTGTGTTCTTCTTAGAACCTCTAAACCCTGCCTTACCAGCAGAACCCCAAGAAATTACTTGTCCCTGTTTGTTACAAAGAGAAACAATGATATTGTTGAAAGAAGCCTTTATGTATAATAAACCTTCTGGTTCAACTTTTACTTTTCTTTTCTTTACTTTTTTAACCTTTGCCATAATGCGAGCGCTAAAAATTGAATAATGTTAATTGATTATTTAGTTACCTTCTTCTTATTAGCAACAGTCTTACGCTTACCCTTTCTAGTACGAGCATTTGTCTGAGTTCGCTGACCTCTAAGTGGTAAACCTTTTCTGTGCCTCAATCCTCTGTAACATCCGATATCCATCAAACGCTTGATGTTCATTTGTACCTCAGATCTCAACTGACCTTCTACTTTGAATTCATCTTGTAGAATACGTCCAATCTCTTTGATATTATCATCAGACCAGTCGTTTACTTTTGTATTTTCGTCAATACCAGCTTTTGCTAATATTTGAGCAGAAGAAGAGCGTCCTATTCCGTAGATATAGGTGAGGCCTATAATACCTCTTTTATTTTTTGGTAAATCATTTCCAGCAATACGAGCCATAATTGATATCTTTTATAATTCGAAATTAGTGATCGTCTAACCTTGACGTTGCTTAAATCTAGGGTTCTTTTTGTTGATTACATAAAGTTTCCCCTTTCTTCTCACGATCTTGCAATCTGCCGATCTTTTCTTAATAGATGCTCTAACTTTCATTTTATATTAAATTTAGTTCTATTTATATCTGTAAATAATCCGTCCTCTAGATAAATCGTATGGAGACATTTCGACAGAAACTTTGTCACCAGGGAGAATTCGAATATAATGCATTCGCATTTTTCCAGAAATCGTAGCAACGATTTTGTGATCATTTTGAAGTCGTACTCTGAACATTGCGTTAGAGAGTGCTTCC
This sequence comes from Saprospiraceae bacterium, assembly GCA_045105695.1. GTDB lineage: Bacteria > Bacteroidota > Bacteroidia > Chitinophagales > Saprospiraceae > CALGLS01. Next base: position 12,758 of record JBGCDT010000324.1, read on the forward strand.
TCAATTATACCATCCTGCTTTATTAAGTCTTGTTTAGCCATACTTTTATTTTCGGAGTGCAAAGATAGTTAAAAAAAACTAAATTTCTTTATTTTGAAACAAAATAAAATAGCACTCTGAGAGTCAGCCTTTCTAAGCGGTCACTTCACCCTTTATTCTCACTTCATTTACGTTAGCGTTCTTACTGATTGCAGCTTCAATCGGTTCGTGATTAGATAATATATCAACCCCTTCATTACGTACAGCTACAGTGTGTTCAAAGTGTGCAGATGGTTTCTTATCCTTAGAAATTATTGTCCACCCATCATCGGACTGACGAACCTCTTTCTTGCCCAGATTAATCATTGGTTCAATTGCAATGACTAACCCCTCCTTCATCTTAATTCCCTTTCCTCTACGGCCATAGTTAGGAACCTCTGGTGGCTCGTGCAACTTCTGCCCTAATCCATGCCCTACTAATTCCCTTACAACTCCATATGAATGCTTTACTTCACAATACTGCTGAATAGCAAATCCTATATCACCTATTCTATTCCCTATTTTTACTTGCTCAATTCCTTTGTGCAGGGATGTTTTAGTTACATGGAGCAAATCCATTACATCTTCTGATACTTCTCCTAGAGCGAAGGAATAAGCAGCATCTCCATAGAATCCATTCATAAACGTACCACAATCTACAGACACAATATCACCGCTTTCAAAAGGACGCTTGGAAGGAATACCGTGTACAACCCCCTCGTTTACAGAAATACAAAGTGTACTTGGAAAGGGTGGAGAACCATAACCTTTGAAACCTGGAACAGCTCCATGATCTCGGATTAACTCTTCAGCCTCTTTATCTAACTGTGCCCCAGTAATTCCAGGACGAATATTCTCGGCAACGTGCGTCAAGGCTTTGCAAACCAAGAGGCAGCTCTTGCGAATTAATTCAATCTCTTCATTAGTCTTGTAATAGATCATGATGCTTCTAAATAAAATTTGTTTGATACTCGTCTTTCAATCAAGTACCAAACAAATGTTATAAGTAAAAGTTGGGAAGTGTATACATTACATACTCGCGCCAATCCCCTGCACTCCACTACTTCTCCCTTTAAGTTTCCCTGATTTAACTAATCCGTCGTATTTACGCATTAACAAATAACTTTCGATTTGCTGTAAAGTGTCTAAGACAACACCTACAAGAATCAACAATGAAGTTCCTCCAAAAAACAATGCGAAAGAAATATTTACTCCAGCTGCTGCTGCAAACGCAGGTAAAATAGCAATTAACGCTAGAGATAATGAGCCTGGTAAAGTAATTCTTGTAGTGATTGTATCAATAAAATCTGCTGTGTTTTTACCAGGTTTGATACCAGGAATGAATGCGTTTTGACGCTTCAAGTATTCCGCGTATTGTTGTGGATTTACTAAAAGAGCAGTATAGATATATGTAAACACAACTACTAAAATAAAGTAAATAATATTATATGGTGCAGAAGTGAAATCATTTAAAGAAGCTAGAAAATCAGAGGTTCCACCATCAGCATTATTTCCAGAAAGGAATTGTAATACGGTAGCAGGCAAGAACATCAAAGCTTGAGCAAAAATGATAGGCATTACTCCTGATGCGTTTAGTTTGACAGGGATGTAATCTCTGTTACCTGCATTAGGCATTTGCTTGGCTCCTCTTCCGATAACTCTTTTTGCAAACTGAATTGGAATCCTACGAACAGCCTGTACAATCATTACCGTTGCTAAAACAACCATAAACAGTGCAGCCATCTCTATCACGAATGCTAAACCGAATTGGTTAGTAAATTCATACGCTAAAGCTCTTGGCAATTCAGCAATGATACCAATCATGATTAACAACGAAATACCATTTCCGATTCCTTTATCGGTAATACGTTCACCCAACCACATTGCTAATATAGTACCTGTGGAAAGGATAATTATATTTGAAAACCAGAAAACGAAATTAGGAACACTTGGATCAACAGCACCAGGTTGACTCATTACCCATGTAAGATAACCTCCTCCCTGAACCAATGTAATTGCAACTGTAAGCATTCGGGTAATCTGTGTGATTTTTTTTCGACCAGACTCTCCTTCTCTCTGTTGTAAACGTTGAAAATAAGGAACTGCAAATCCAGCTAACTGAATGATAATTGACGCTGTTATATAAGGCATGATCCCTAATGCAAAAATCGCGGCCTTATTGAAAGCCCCTCCTGTAAACATATTGATAAGGCCAAACAAGTCATTTCCTTGATTGCTGGTTGCCGCCTGAAGTGCTTCTGGAACTACACCTGGCAGAACGACGAAGCATCCGAATCGGTAAACCATTAGAATTGCTAATGTGAATAGAATTCTATTTCTCAATTCTTCAATCTTCCAGATGTTCTTTAGCGTCGTAATAAATTTTTTCATTGTTGCTTTTTAATCTAAACAAGGTTTATTTTCCCCCCTTTGGATTCAATACCACTTTTTGCTGCTTCTGAAGCCGCGTGTGCTGTCACAGTTAAACTGCTTGTTAGTTCTCCGTTTCCTAGTATCTTAACTTTGTCCGACTTACGAACGATGCCTTTTGCAACTAAGGTATCCATATCAATGGTAGATAAGTTGTACTTGTCAGCAATCTCTTGAAGGCGCTTCAAATTCAGAGCCGTATATTCAACTCTATTAATATTTTTGAATCCTCTCTTTGGTAAACGCATTTGCATTGGCATTTGTCCACCCTCGTGATTACGCTTTCGGCTGTAACCTGAACGAGACTTTTGTCCCTTGTGCCCACGGGTACTAGTACCACCTCTTGTGGAACCTTGTCCACGGCCAATTCTTTTTCTTTTTTTAACGGCTCCTTTAGCCGGTTTTAAACTATGTAATTCCATTGTATATCCTTTAAGCGGATGAAAATTAAATACGTTATCTTTTTACAATTGTTCCACTTCTACTAGGTGAAGTACTTTGTTTACCATTCCACGGATTTGAGGAGTTTCTTCCTGTACTACACTTTGGTGTAACTTACGCAGACCGAGAGCGATCAGAGTATCTTTTTGTCGCTTTGAGCGATCAATTGCGCTCTTACGTTGTGTAATTTTTAACTTAGCCATTTTTATATAGACTTTGTAGAGGCTGAGCCTCTTGGTTATTATCTTCCAAAAAGTTGATCCAAAGAAATTCCACGTTGTTTTGCAACTTTTCTAGGATCCCTTAATTTTGACAATGCGTCAATAGTTGCTTTTACCACATTGTGTGGATTTGAAGAACCTTGTGATTTTGCCAAAACGTTATGAACTCCCGCACTTTCCAACACTGCACGCATGGCACCACCAGCAATTACCCCTGTTCCTTCAGATGCAGGACGAATCAAAACCTTTCCAGCCCCGTAGCGTCCTTTCTGCTCATGTGGGATTGTTCCTTTATGAATCGGAACTTTAATGAGGTGTTTCTTAGCATCATCAACTGCTTTAGCGATAGATTCAGAAACATCTCTTGCCTTACCCAAACCATGCCCAACTGTTCCTTTTCCGTCCCCAACAACTACAACAGCTGCAAAACTGAAAGTACGTCCACCCTTAGTTACTTTAGCAACACGGTTTAGATTTACCAACTTTTCCTTTAATTCAGTTTCAGCTGGCTTAATTCTGTTATTAGACTTTTTTCTATTGTTATCCATTGTCAAGATATTTTTTAAAACTGAAGCCCTGCTTCGCGAGCTCCTTCAGCCAAAGCTTTTACACGGCCGTGATATAAATAGCCACTACGATCAAAAACTACGTTAGCGATGTTTTCCGCTTTAGCTTTTTCAGCTAAGTTTTTACCGACTACCTTGGCTTGTTCTGTTTTATTCCCAGATTTAGAAATATCGTCTTCGCGAGAAGACGCAGATACTAACGTCACACCTTCATTATCGTCAATCAGCTGAGCATAAATTTCTTTATTACTTCTGAAAACAGATAATCTTGGCAGATCTGCAGTACCATTAATTTTCTTTCGAATCCGTAGCTGAATTTTTTTACGTCTGGCAGATTTATTAAATTTCATAATACTTATTTCTTTTAGAGCTTACCGAAAAGCTACTTTGACAAATTTGATAACGGCCTTAGCCAAAGATCTAATCTTATTTAGCCGTTTTACCTTGCTTTCTTCTGATCTCTTCTCCTTTAAAACGTACCCCTTTACCTTTGTATGGCTCAGGTTTTCTGAATG
>JBGCDT010000325.1:0-7555 GCA_045105695.1 Saprospiraceae bacterium
GACAGTAAAGAATCTTTAGAACAAAAGGATAATAAGAAGGCTTCCAAGTCTCAAAAGAAAGCTGCCGAAAAGATGCAAGAGATGGCTTCTGCTATGCAGCAGCAAATGGCTTCCCAACAAATGGAGCAGATGGAAGAAGACATGGAGGCACTCAGACAATTGCTTGAAAACCTCATTGGTCTTTCTTTCGATCAGGAAGAGCTAATGGGTTCCATCAGCGGAGCCAACATCACTACGCCTTATTATGTTGGTTTAGTACAGGATCAATACAAACTAAAAGATGATTTCAAACTGATAGAAGATAGTCTTCATGCTTTAAGTAAGCGGGTGTATCAGATAGAATCTTTCGTTACCGAAAAAGTAACAGAGATTAAGGTCAACATGAACGAAGGAATTGATGAGCTCGAAGAACGCCACAAACCACAAGCTGCCGAAAACCAGCAGCGTACCATGAAGAATGTGAATGATCTGGCACTGATGCTTAGCGAAGTAATGAATCAGATGCAGCAACAAATGTCCAGCATGATGCAAGGCAACCAGATGTGTAATAAACCTGGAGGCCAAGGTGGAAAGAGCGGTAAAGTGCCTTCGGATAAAATGTCTCAAGGACAAGAGCAATTGAACAAAGACCTGCAAAAGATGAAAGAAGGACTTGAGAAAGGTGGCAAGGGCGGTAAAGGGAAAGGAAGCTCAAAAGAGTTTGCAGAGATGGCAGCCCGCCAAGCAGCCCTTCAAAAAGCCATGCGTGATTTACAAAAAGAAAAACAAGGCAAGGGGCAGGGAACTAAAGAGCTACAAGATATCATTGATCAGATGAATAAGATGGAGATTGATCTGGTAAATAAAAATCTGACTAATGAAATGATCAAACGCCAGGAAGAGATTCTAACTCGTTTGCTGAAAGCGGAAAAGGCAGAAAGAGAGCGGGAGTACGATCAAAAGAGAGAAGCAGAACAAGCTACTCAGCAGGAGCGAAAAATGCCACCTTCCTTAGAAGAATACATCAAAAAGAGAGAAGCAGAAATTGAAATGTATAAGGCCGTTTCTCCAGACTTGAAGCCTTATTATAAATTATTAGTAGAAGAATATTTCAAGTCATTGAAAAATAAGTAATCTTATTTTTTGCCTTGTGATCGATTAGAAGCAGATTGTAGGAAGTAAATTTCTCAGTCTGCTTTTAAGTTTTCTTAGCTTTTGACATCAAATTATTTAACAATACATTTGCAAAGTGCTATTAAACAAAATCGTTCAGTTACCGTAAATAACCTTGTGATTGATTCACAATAATATTTTTTAACTACATTTATAAATAGAAAACGCCTCGACGCTATAAATGCATTGAGTATTTCTAATAAAAACACTTACAATTTGCTGGCTAAAAATGTTATGAGCAAACAACACCAAACACTTTGCCTACCATCTGATCCAAAAAATGTTTCCAAGGTCGAACCGTTCGTAGAATCGGTTTTCAAAGAGTATCAACTCAGTCCAGACATTTATGGAAATATTCTAATCAGCCTTACTGAAGCGGTTACCAATGCCATCATGCATGGTAATAAAAGTGATACTTCTAAAGTCGTTAGAGTCCAGACTCGTTTGTTGCAAAGTCAGATGGCTTTTTTCATTTCTGATGAAGGTGGAGGTTTCGATGTTGACACTTTGCCTGACCCTACTGCTCCTGAAAATTTATTAAAAATTGGTGGTCGTGGCGTTTTTCTTATGCAGCAACTTTCCGATGATGTTGTATTCCATGACGATGGACGAACCATTGAGATCAAGTTCAATATCTAATTTCTTTTCCATTACTTTCGTAAAATGTCTTTAGAATCTTTTTCATCTGGTAAAGCTGAAATTCATTTTTTCTGTGAAGAAATAGAATTTGAATTGAAAAATGAATCCACAATTATTAATTGGATTTCAGATGTTTTTCATTTAGAAAAAAAAGAACTTGACACACTCAATTATATTTTTTGTTCTGATAAATATTTGCACGAAATAAATTTGCAGTATCTAAATCACGATACGTTGACAGATATTATTACTTTTCCAAATTCAAAAAAAGGAAAACCCATCTCTGGAGATATTTTTATTAGTATAGACAGAGTCATAGAGAATGCAAAATCATTTGAGGCTAGTTTTGAGAAAGAATTACTTCGCGTTTTAATCCATGGCAGTTTGCATTTAATGGGTTATAAGGATAAAACAGAAATGGAGCAAACAGAGATGACCACTAAAGAAAACCTCTACATCGATTACTTCTCAAAAAATCATTCTTAAGGTAAGCTGAACGTATATACCCATTCCTTTTCTTTTCAATTACCAGTATATTTTAGCATCTAAAGGAGCAAAACTCCGTATTAACGTAAAGCTATTTTCTAAAGCTTTCTATTAACAGACTATTACCTATTCGTATGAAAGTACTAAAGTTTGGTGGCTCTTCTGTAGCCAAACCAGAACGGATTCAGTCCGTCATTGATATCTTAAATGATTATTATAAAAGTGGAGAACAGTTTACTGTTGTCTTTTCTGCACTTGGAGGTATCACTGATTCTTTGATTAATATGAGCAAGTTAGCTTCGAGTGGAGACGAAAGCTATCTAAAAGAATTTGATCAATGCTGCGAACGTCATCGAGCAACTGTAGAAGCTTTACTCCAAGGTGAGTACTTAAACACTGCACTTCGTACTATAGAAAAAAACGAAACAGCACTTCGTAATTTCTTACAAGGAATTTATTTGTTACAAGAAGCTTCTTCGAGGGCGATGGATTATGTGACTAGTTTTGGGGAGCGAAACTCTGCAGCTTTAATTGCAATTGCTTGTCAGCAAAACGGAATCAACGCTCGTTTTCTAGATGCTCGAAAGGTTATTAAAACGGATGATTCTTTCGGAGTTGCAAAAGTAAATTTTGATAAAACTTATGAGCTCATCGAAAAATATTATAGGGATCATCCTGAGATTCAAATTGTAACAGGTTTTGTATCCTCTACTGAAGATGGACTAACGACAACGCTTGGTCGAGGCGGCTCTGATTATACCGCTGCTATTCTCGCTGCAGGTTTGAACGCAAAGTGTATTGAAGTTTGGACAGATGTAGATGGGGTATTGACTGCTGACCCCAGAAAAGTGCAGAAGGTATTTACCATTCCAGAAATGAGTTATGCTGAAGCAATGGAAATGTCTCATTTTGGCGCAAAGGTAATTTACCCTCCTACCTTGCTTCCTGCATTGCATAAAAACATTCCGCTCTACATAAAAAATACATTCAACTCAACCTTTAAAGGAACATTAATTTCCTCGAATGCAAGTGCAAATGGCCATGCCATCAGAGGTATTTCTTCTATAAACAGTGTTGCGTTAATGACTCTTCAAGGCTCTGGACTTTTTGGAATGCCTGGTATCGCTGCCCGTTTATTCAACTCTTTAGCACTAGCTAAAATCAATGTTATTTTAATCACCCAGGGATCTTCTGAATCTTCTATAACTTTTGCGGTACAACCTGAATATGCCGCTCTGGCAAAGCAAGTTGTCGAAGAAGCTTTTCAATACGAGTTAAGAGAAAACACGATTGATCCTATCAAAATTGAAACTGACCTTTCTGTGATTGCGATCATTGGAGAAAATATGAGGTATCATCCTGGTATTGCTGGAAGGCTTTTCACTGCCTTAGGTAAAAACGGAGTAAACTGTGTCGCTATCGCTCAGGGATCTTCTGAATTGAATGTCTCTGTAGTCATAAACAGGTCAGATGAAAAGAAAGCTTTGAATGTTCTGCATCAAGCCTTCTTTCTATCTAAAACCAAAGTCCTGAATTTGTTTATGGCTGGCGTCGGGTTAATTGGAAGCACATTGCTAAAGCAAATTCATAAGCAATCTGAATATCTTCTAAAAGAACAATCTTTAGAGCTTAGAATAGTAGGTTTATCCAATAGTCGAAAGATGTTATTTGATGCCTCTGGAATTGATTTAGAAAATTGGAAAGAGGAATTGATGAAATCAGAACGGTCAGCCTCGATCCGTTCCTTTGTTCAACAAATGAAAGAGCTGAATCTAGCCAACAGTGTCTTTGTGGATAACACAGCCAATGAACAGGTAGCTAATCAATACGAATCGGTTTTGGATGCGAGTATTTCTATTTCTACTCCAAATAAAATAGCAACCTCTTCTTCTTATCCACAATATTTGCGGTTGAAAAAAATTGCAGCTAAACGAGGCGTTGAATTTTTATATGAAACCAATGTCGGAGCTGGCCTACCAGTTATCAACACTCTGCACGATCTTATCCACAGTGGAGATCGAATCCTAAAAATAGAAGGTGTCCTCTCTGGATCAATGTCTTATATTTTTAATAGTTTTGACGGTAGTGAAGATTTCAGTGCCATTGTAGAAAGAGCTAAAGAGCTTGGCTACACTGAACCAGACCCAAGAATTGATTTGATGGGGATTGACATCAGAAGAAAAATAACAATACTTGCACGTGAAGCTGGAATTCCTCTAGAATCGGATGATGTTGTTATAGACCAAGTCCTTCCTCAAGAATGTATTGAAGCTAAAACAGTAGAAGAATTCTTTACTCATTTAGTTTCTAATAACAATACATTTACAAATCTACTTGCTACCACAAAAAAGGAAAACAAAGCATTACGGATGATAGCCTCCTTAGATAATGGAAAGGCAAAAATCGGACTTCAGGCCGTGGCAACGGATCACCCCTTTTATAGTTTATCTGGAAGTGATAATATGATTGTATTTACAACAGAGCGCTATAAAGAAAGACCTTTGGTTATTCGTGGTCCTGGAGCAGGAGCAGAAGTTACTGCCGCTGGAGTATTTGCTGAGGTTATAAAACTGGGAAACAAATCATATAATTAATTGATTATCAATAATTTACACATTAAATGAACGCAGGTTTAAAAATATTTGCTCCCGCATCAGTAGCTAACGTTGCATGTGGATATGACATACTTGGATTAGCACTTGAAGAACCAGGAGATGAAATAATCGTACGATTTTCTGACAAGCCAGGATTTAAAATCACTAGAATTACTGGGGGCAAATTACCTTATGACCCTGAAAAAAATACAGCTGGTTTTGCAGCACTCAAGACAATTGAACATCTGGGGGAAACAGGAAGAGGCATTGAAATGGAAATCCATAAGAAGATGCCTTTTGGTTCTGGTCTGGGTTCTAGTGCCGCTAGCGCAGTAGCCGGAGCAATGGCCATCAATGAGCTTTATAAAAGGCCGATGACCAAACGAGAACTATTACCTTTTGCCGTTCAAGGAGAACAAATCGCAGATGGCGCGTATCATGCTGATAATGTAGCTCCTTCCCTTTTAGGGGGTCTTGTTTTGATCAGAGACAATGAAACGCTTGATGTCCACCGTTTACCAGCCATTAGAGGGCTTAAAGTTGCTGTTGTACATCCTAATGTCAAAATCCTTACAAAGGACTCCAGATCAATTTTAAAAGACCATCTTAGCCTTAATCAAATGATTCATCAAACTGGATCTATCGCAGGATTGGTTACTGCTATGTTTAGAGGAGATATTGATCTGCTGAGTCGTTCTCTAAAAGATGTCGTTGTAGAACCTCAGCGTGCGCAACTTATTCCACATTTTTATGAAGTTCAAGAAGCAGCTATGAATGCAGGAGCACTTGGCTGTAGTATCAGCGGAGCAGGCCCTTCTATCTTTGCTCTTTGTGCGAATAGCTTAATTTCTGAGAATGTGGGAGCGGCTATGCAAAAGGTTTTTAAAGACAATAATATTTTCTGTTCCTTATTTGATAGTGCTATAAATCATGAAGGAGCCGTTATGCTGTAAACACTTCCAACTTAAATTCCTATGAAACTATTTAGTACAAAGAATCCAAATAAGCTTTTTACGCTAAAGGAGGCTGTAATGAAAGGTCTTCCTGATGATAATGGTTTGTTTGTTCCTCAGCACATCCCTAATTTACCAGCGTCTTTCTTTAAAGAGCTTACGGACCTTTCCTTTCCAGAGCTTTCTTTCCAAATAACTAATAACTTATTTCAAGGAGCTATTCCAGAAGATGACCTTAAAACTATTATTTATAATGCCATCAATTTCTCTGCTCCTTTAATTCAATTGGATAAGCATACTCATGTATTAGAACTTTTTCATGGCCCTTCTTTAGCCTTTAAAGATTTTGGTGCTCGGTTTATGGCTGGACTAATGGGGTATTTTAATAGGGAAGAGGACAGTGAATTAGTTATTCTCGTAGCTACCTCTGGAGATACTGGAGGCGCAGTTGCCGCAGGTTTTCATAATACGCCTGGAATTAAAGTTATCATACTCTACCCTTCTGGAAGAGTAAGTCATTTGCAAGAAAAGCAGTTAACAACACTTGGAGGTAATGTATCAGCTCTTGAGATAAATGGATCTTTTGATGATTGCCAGGCTCTGGTAAAAAAAGCCTTCCTCGATCAGGAGCTAAATAAGCAGATACGACTCTCTTCTGCTAATTCTATAAATATCGCTCGACTTATTCCTCAGTCATTTTATTACTTCGAAGCTTATAAACAACTAAAGGATAAATCTAAAGCTCCAGTCTTTATTATTCCAAGTGGAAACTTTGGTAATCTTACTGCTGGTCTATTAGCTAATAGAATGGGCTTACCTGTCAAACACTTTATAGCCGCTACAAATAAAAATGATGTCGTTCCCTCCTACCTAGACTCAGGACGCTATGAACCTAAAGCTTCTATTCCTACTTTGTCAAATGCTATGGATGTTGGAAATCCATCTAATTTCTATCGAATGATCTCTCTATTTTCAGAAGATAGTAATGTAACTTCTTTGGATGGTTCCACATGGAACAATATGAAAAAAAGTGTTTCTGGTTTTGGATTTGATGATAAGACCACTAAAGCCGCTATGAAAGGTGGATTTAGAAAATATGATAATTACATCTTCGAACCTCACGGAGCTGTAGGTTTATTAGCATGGAATGAATATCAAAAACAGAATCCCTCAGATATAGGTATTATTTTGGAAACGGCCCACCCTTCAAAGTTTATTAAAGATGTTGAGGAGACCTTGAATATTGAAGTGAGTATTCCTGAACGTTTGGCTTGTCTTTCTAATAAAGAAAAAGTAAGTAGATTAATGGATGCTAATTTTGATCTATTCAAAGAGTATCTGATGAATAACTATTAATCCGTTACATCATTTGTAAATAAGACCATTCTTGCTAATCATCCTTAGATTCTATTCTTTTTAGTCTCAATATCAATAGTTCATAATAATAACAGTCGTAGCAATTTTATATACAACCTGTGTTTATAAAATTCATTTTACTACATGATACTTTTCTTTCTTCTCTTCTTGTATCAAAGAATATCTTCTTTTTACTTTTTTGAAATACGGATCTCTTTAGTTCTAACTGTTCCACGGGGAACATGATGAAAATCATTATTAAACTAATTGAAATACAGCTCAACAATAATCAAGATCATTCTCTATGAAATTTCTGGCGACCAAACTGAAAATATACTTAAAGTAAAATTCAGACCTTTGTGCTTATATTTTAAA
>JBGCDT010000326.1:0-10421 GCA_045105695.1 Saprospiraceae bacterium
ACTCTCTGAAATGCTTTCTTCTTCAGCTCCATAGTCAAGTCTGGTGATTGCTAGATCAAGAGAAAATCCTACGATTTCACACCGAACACCTATTTTGTTATACACAAATAAATCACCGTTACTTCTATAAAACCAGCTTGAAGCCAGGATGGCGATTTGCTTTGTTACCTGAATGGTGCCACTGGCAGTTACTAGTGGTCGGTCACCGATAACATTGTCTTTCGGTACGACGCCTAATCCAATGCTAAAGCTATGTCTATTCTTGTGGTAAGACAACTCACCATATGCCACGCCTCCAGCAATAAGGTCTTCCGAAAATGGCTCACGTATAAGAAATCCTCCAATATTTATATCAAAATTATTTTGACTTTTTAGTACCGTGTATTTAGACGCTATTAAAAAAGCGGGTAGCTTTTCTATGTTTGAGTCAGCATTGTTATTCCAGGGTATAAGAGAAAAGAATTCAAAGCCACCTTCTACCGATAGTCGGTCTGTAATATTGTACCCGCCATAGTGACCAAAAAGAAGAATATTCTGATAGTAGCCTTGTCCTTTTTTTGAATTATATCCCGTAAAGCCCAAGAGGTTTCTATCAGCTAACACCTTTGGAATATATTTTAAGCTGTCTGGTGTTGAATTAAATTTAATCCATCGCGAACTACGTCTGGTGTACTGCTTGACTTCAGCAAGAGGAACAATTTGAATTTGGTTTAGAGAGTCGTCAATTATTATAACTTCAAGTTGTTCTTCATCAGCTTTAATTAATTCTGCTAATAAAACCGTACTGTCTTTTAACTCTATTTCTACGAAATTCATCTTAGGTTTTTGCCCTATTGCTGTACTGCTTCCAATAAGCAGCGTTATTAAAATTAGAACTAACGATTTTAGTTTTTTCCAGAAGAAATTCATGTTTAATTTATTTAATTAAAAAAGCGAATTGCATTTGATCGTTATTTTTCTTCAATCAAAATCACTTCTTCCAACCTTCTCCAAAAGGAATCGTCAAACCAAGTAATGGAATAGGCGAGATACCATATTCTGGCTCATCATTAAATTCACCGCCAAAGTATCCAGCTCCCACAAGAGCAAAATCAACGGAGACTTTATCCCCAAGATATCTTGCACCAATACTGTTGAAGGTAAGCGTCTCGCCTTCTTCAGCCATTATCCAGTTTTCTGTTACTAAAGCTATTCTTTTAGAGAGGCGGTGATTCGCAGACAAGGTGAAAAGTGGTCTATCACTGATGCGATCTTCGGTATATCCGATTCCTACTCCAACAGTGAAATTGCTATTTTCAGATCCCCAGGTACTTACTCCATATAAGGCTCCTACATCGAAGAGGTTATCTGAGTCAGGGATGTTTAATGCGAGTGCGCCAATTCCTATGTTCCATTTGTTTTCTTTTATTGGTATGGAGAACTTAGGCGTAATCATAAAGGCTGGAAGTGATGGTCCTGTTCCTCCGTCATCACCAAATGAATTTGCTCCGGCTAGTATTGAAACGAACTCAAAACCTACACCCATTGAAAAGTAATCGGTAATTCCGTAGCTAATCTGGTTGACTACGATCATAAAGTTTTGGTAGTATCCTTCTCCTTTTTTCAATCCATAGCCAGTAGGCGCAAAGATGTTTCTACTGCTGTTCGCAGTCTTGTGATAGTAGACCCCATTTACATAGCTTTGAGAGGACAGCATTTCGTAAGAATCTACTTTCTCTTTGTCAATAGTTATCTCTCCAAGAGAGGCTGTTTTTATGATAAGGTGATCGGATTCTTCTGCTACTAATTCGCCGATAAAGCTAGCTCCATCTTTAAGGTTTACTTCGACATAAGCAGTACTGTCGGGTTGAGATGTTACACTCTGTGTATGTCCAAATTGAAAACAACCAATGATTAATACCAACTGAAAAGCCAGTTGCTTTAGGACAGAATTGTTACGAATTGAATAGATTGCATTTTTCATAATGAAGGTTTTTCTGTTAATGTTTTTGGAAAGAGCTGCCCCCGTTTAAGAGGCAGCTAAATTCCTTTTGTAAATGCTTTATATATTTTGTCGTTGTGATACCACAAATGTATAAGCCGCACCTCAAGTTGCTTTACAGATATGTTTCTATGGATTATGAAAATGCCAAATGAGTTAGTAAATCCTTACGGATATGTCTAATTACATAAAATCAGTATTTACATAATTAATTGAAAAACAATGCGTTACGTGTTTCATTTTTACCTTTAAGCAAATTTTAACCGTAAAGCCCATCTTTTTTGACTTTCTCATCGTTATTTTGCTGAATCGAATAAAAAACATAGAATGACAAAGTCCATTTTTGCGAAAGCATTACTAATTACTTGCTGCTTATTTAGCTTTTTAGCTATAAATGCTCAGGACAATCCCTGGAAATTGAAGGCCGAAAAAGAAGGAATCACGATCTACAGTCGCTCCGTCGATCACTCCAGAATCAAGGAGCTTAAGATGACTACTTCTGTCAAAACAACGCTGGGAGCCTTGATCACGATCTTAGATGATGTCACTCGCTATCCGGAGTGGATGTATGGCTGTAAGGGGGGAGAACAAGTGAACTCAGAAAAAGAATCGGTTCCATTTTATATGACGACGATTCAGTTTCCAAAGCCCTTGTCTTGGCGGGTGATGTTTAGTAGAAATATTATTGAGCAAGACCCCATTTCTAAAGCCGTAACCCTAAAGACAGTAGCGGTAAAGAATGACGATTTTGATAATGATGATTTTGTTGTCATGGAAGATATTTACAGCTCTTGGAAACTTACACCTACTGAAAATGGTGAGATCCAAATCGAGTCCTATCTCTTCTGCGACCCCAGCGGTAATATTCCTTTCTGGCTTGTAAACTCTTTGTTAGACAGAGGTCCACTTAAGACCATTCAGCGTTTGATGAAGCGGTTGAAGGAAGAAGAGTTTGCGGATGCTAAGGTGGAGGGGATTATTGAATAGGATAGAAGAAGGAGAGAGGTGACGGGTAGAAAGGTAATAGATTCGATTAGAGCAAAGACCTGGTTTTTAGTTCCTAATTCTTAATTATTGTTATTCAAATTCGTTGCGCCTTTGCGGTGAAAACCATTGTGAAACTTTGTGTACATTGTGGTAAAAAATTATCCAAAACAATGACCGTTTGTATCGCTGAAAAACCCTCCGTCGCCCGGGAGATCGCTTCCATCCTTGGAGCAAGAATTCGTCAAGATGGCTACCTCGAAGGAAATGGTTATGCCGTTACTTGGACCTTCGGTCACTTCTGTACTCTCTGGACCCCCGATGATTATAAGCCAGAATGGAAACGTTGGGAGTTGAATAGTTTACCAATGCTGCCCGATAAGTTCGAGACGAAAGTAATGAAGGACAAAGGGGTGAAGAAACAGTTCGGCGTCATCAAAAAATTATTAAAAAAAGCCAAGCTCGTCATCAACTGTGGAGATGCGGGGCAAGAGGGAGAGCTGATCCAACGCTGGGTCATCAATGCTGCGGGTTATAAAGGACCGGTCGAAAGACTTTGGATTTCTTCACTTACTGCACAAGCCATTCGCGCGGGTTTCCAAAATTTAAAACCAGCTTCTGATTTTGATAATTTGTATTACGCGGGAAGTTCGCGAGCTATTGGCGATTGGTTGTTGGGCATGAACGCTACTCGTTTGTATACATTGAAATATGGAGGCTACAAACAAGTACTTTCTATCGGCCGGGTGCAGACACCAACCTTGGCAATGGTCGTAACGCGACATAAGGAAATTGAAAACTTTGTCCCAGAGCCTTTCTGGGAATTACATACGATTTATCGGGAAGTTGATTTCCATTATATAAAAGGTCGTTTTACGAAAAAGGAAGACGGAAACACCTTGTTAGAAAAAGTAACTGCTAAACCATTTACTATTGTTTCTTTCGAGAAAAAGAAAGGAAAAGAATATCCGCCTTATTTGTTTGACCTGACGAGTTTGCAAGTGCATTGTAATAAACGCTTTGGTTTTTCAGCGAGTCAGACTTTACAATTGGTGCAGGGCTTGTATGAAAAGAAGGTGGTGACTTATCCTAGAGTGGATACGGTTTATTTGCCGAATGATGTTTATCCGCAAGTGCCTGGGATTTTGAAAAACTTGACGAACTACAGTCAATTTACGAATACCCTTTTGGGGAAACAGATTCGCAAATCCTCTAAAGTTTTTAATGATAAAAAGGTAACTGATCACCACGCCATCATTCCAACTGGAGAAGAAAAGACCTTAGCAGCCGACGAGCAAAAAGTCTATGATTCCATCACGCGACGTTTTATTGCGGCTTTCTATCCAGATTGTATTGTATCAAATACTACAGTGATTGGAGAAGTGGATGGCGTACAATTTAAGGCCACTGGAAAAGAAATCCTTGATCCAGGTTGGCGTGTGCTATTCCCAAAATCAAAAAAGAAAATAACAACCAGCGATTCCAAAAAAGGAAAAGAGGAAGAAGCTGTTCTACCAACATTCACAGAGGGAGAGAGCGGCCCGCATGATCCGAAGCTGCTCGAAAAAATGACGCAACCACCAAAACAATATACAGAAGCAACGCTGCTCCGAGCTATGGAGACCGCTGGCAAAAAAGTAGACGACGACGAACTCCGAGAGCTCATGAAAGCAAACGGCATCGGTCGCCCGAGTACTAGAGCGAATATCATAGAAACCCTTTACCGACGGAAATACATTCGTAAAAACAAAAAACAAATCCTAGCTACAGAGACCGGTGTCCAACTCATAGACACTATCAAAAATAAACTCCTAAAATCCGCCGAGCTCACTGGCCAGTGGGAAAAACAACTCCGTGAAATCGAAGAAGGGAAACACTCTGCCAAGCAATTTATTCAAGAGATGAAAAAAATGGTGGATGACCTGGTGGTAGAAGTTCGGTTGGAGAAATCTGTTCGACGTATAGCGTCCAGTGCTTCTGATACTCGTTTCGCT
The DNA here is from genome assembly GCA_045105695.1 of Saprospiraceae bacterium. Classification (GTDB taxonomy): domain Bacteria; phylum Bacteroidota; class Bacteroidia; order Chitinophagales; family Saprospiraceae; genus CALGLS01. The sequence goes on from JBGCDT010000326.1 coordinate 4,960, forward strand.
AAGAAATCCTCTGGCAAAGGCGTAAAACCTGCTGCTAAGCGGACGGTTAGAAAACGTAGTTCTAACACTACTCCTACATCGGTTGCTGCGTCTACCTGTCCGAAGTGTCGTCAGGGAAAATTGCTGAAAGGAAAAACCGCCTACGGTTGTAGTCGTTACAAAGGGGGCTGTGATTTTCTACTGCCTTTTAAATTCATGGAAAAGAAAATCTCTGAGAAACAGCTAATTCGTTTATTGACTAAAGGGTCGACAATTAATCTCAAAGGTTTCAAAGACAATGGGGCATCGGTTGAAGGTAGTGTCAAATTTAACAAGACGCACACGTTGTTTTTCGAACCTAAGGAAACGGTTATTGTGAAACCAAAAGCTAAAAAGAAAAATCAAGCAGCGGCTCCGCTTTGTCCTAAATGTGGAATTGGGAAAATCGTAAAAGGTAAAACGGCTTATGGATGTACGGCTTGGCAGACAGGTTGTAGCTTTCGGTTTTCTTTTGAGGAACTGAGAAGGAGGGCTGGGGAGCGGCAGCTGACGAAGGAGTTGGTGATTGGGATATTGAAGGGGGAAGTATAGCTTTGCGCCTGCCTTTATGGACCTCGCGCAGTTAGAAGAGTGTGAGAGGAGGAGTTCGTAAAGCGCTGTTTATGAATGAAGTATATGTTTGTAATCCCCACGTTACGAACTGTTGCCGACGCTAGTTGGCAGCCTCACCCGGTCCATAAAGGCAGGCGCAAAGCTAGCATCTGTTCGTCTCCAAAACCCATCCCTTCGTCTAAAGAAAACCCAGCCACCCAGCCTTTCCACCTAGTTTCGTCTCGGAAAATGATAGTAAATATTAACCAGACGAAAGGTTCTTTTTAGAGCTAAAGTCTAAAAAACTAAAGATCATGAATACTTACATTTATGAAAACAGCAACACGAAATCTTTTTATAACATGGCTTGGATTGCCTTCGCAATTTCTTTTGTAGGGATGGCTGTAGGTTTGTTTTATCTGGATGCAGATATTTCTATGAAAGGATTTTTAGCGATGTCTTTTTTATTCTGTATCGTTTCTTGCATAACCCTTTCGAAGGTAGTAAGAGATAAACATGAATCTGAGAAATTTATTAACAAAGTAGCGGAAGCGAAGACGGAGAAATTTTTAAACGAAGCTGTTGTTTAATTAAAATGAAAATGTAAATAAAAATTAAAAAACGCTCAATGCGCAATGAAAAAGGCTTATCTGGTTATTATTTAAAAATCAGATAAGCTTTTTTATATTCCTACGATAGAAGGGGTTTTCATTTTAATTAATCAAGGATTCCATTCGTAAAAATGCTGTGTTGTATTTAACTTAAATCCAGTAGCTGGATAGAGTTTGTTTCCAATGGCATTTGATTTCTGAGTTTCTAAAGTAACACCACAAGCACCTGTTTCTTTACAATGTTTTTTTGCAGCGTTAATTAATAGTTTTGAAATTCCTTTGCCACGCGCCTCTTCTAAAACAAATAGATCATTAAGTAAGCAAAGTCGTTTCATTCGAGTGGAAGAGAAGTAGGGGTAGAGTTGTGTAAACCCTAGGGCTTTTCCATTGTCATCTGTAACGAAGAAAATGACAGACTCCTTTTTTATAAATCTTTCTTCAAGGAAAGACAAGGCTCCGTCTAGATCTGAGACCTGACCGTACCAGACCCTATAGAGGTCAAAAAGATAAGCGATATCAGGGAGGTTAACTAGTGTTGCTCTTTTTGTAAGCATATTGTTAGGTAGGTTTTTTTAAAAAAATTAAAGTTCATCGATTACCTCAAAAGTAACATGTCCAAAGCAAGGCTTTCCAGTATCTGTAAATCCCTGGATAACAATTTCATAAATGCCCGGTTGATCAGGTGTAAGAACAGAAATGGTGTCACTACTCTTTTGTTGTGTTAGTGATAGACTGGGGTTCCAATATGGTATCGGTCTGAAATCAGGAGTGTGGCCTTCTTTGCCCTGCATACTCTGTTCGAAAGAACTAGTGGGCTTAAAAGTTTTGAATTTTGTGAAGACAGATTTTTTTCCCCATTTATAATTTGCGAAGTTATCTGTTTTACTGATGATGGAAATAATGCCACTAATGGTATAGTCTCCTAAGAAATAGTCGGTGTTGTAAATTTCAATGGCTTCGATTTTGGAAGGATCAATTTTCAATAATTCTGGAATGTCAAAAACAGGAATGTTGTCCAGAAGAATCATTGGTTCATCGTAGTATCTTTGTAGATCTGCATTAAAAATACTAAGAGCGTGTTCGGAAATTTTATATTGCATCGAAATCAATTCTCCAAATAACCATAGAAATATTGGCTAAAATCAAGAATGATTTGGCACTTCGAGTGGTATGTTCGTAATCAATGACGATCCTTCTGAAATAATTTAGCCATGCAAAAGATCTTTCCACAATCCATCTTTTAGCTTCTACAACAAAACCTTTTACCCCATCTTCTCTAGTTGGAATTTCGAATTCAATATTTAAATCCTTCACTGCATTTTCAAATGTTTTTCTGTAAGCTTTTTCTGTCATTAATTTTTTAAGCCGAGGCATTTCTATTTTTATATTATTTAACAAAGCTACTCCACCTGGACTATCATGAATATTGGCCGCATGAACTTCTGCCTTCCAAATACGACCTAAGACGTCTACAATCAAATGTCGTTTCCTTCCATTCACTCTTTTATGTCCATCAATTCCTCGGTGTTCATAAATCATTGGTGCAAGTTTAACACTCTGAGAATCAACAAGTCCTAAACTAGGGCTAGCTTTTCTTTCTAGTTGAAGCCTCTCTAAACCATTAAGCGCAATATTCATTTTTTCTAAAACGCCACTTTTACTCCATTTTTCAAAATAGTAATAGACCGCTCGCCATTTAGGGAATTGACTATCCAGATTCCTCCATTGCGTACCTGTTCTCGTTAACCAAAGTATCCCATCTAAAACATCTCGTAATTTGATTACTCGTTTTCTTTGCCAGTTTAAAAATTGTTTCATAACTTACCATTGGCCATCAGTAAGCCGCATATATTGTGGTTGCATATCTTATAAGTTTAGTCACTCACAAGATACACTGATGGCTAACTTTTATCAACTCTTAATTTCCGAACACGCTCTTAGTTAATGAACGGTCTTGACCTTGAACTTCAGAAATGAGTAGTAGTAAAGATAAAATGAATAATAAGCGGTAAATCATGGGAGTAAGGTACGAAAACGTTTCTCATAAAAACTAAGGATTTTAGCGCTTATAATGATGTTTATTTGGCAAAATGAATCTTGATTGCCTGAGCGCTTTCCGAGACCAAATTTACTATTTGATGTACCTATTGATAGTCAACTTAATTATACAATTAGAGGAGCTTTACCTTTCGAGAGAAATTCCGCAGAATATCATTTGAAAAAGTGGGGTTTTGTTTTATTCCCTATTTTGTAATGCGTAGCACATCATGCGCGTGAACCGCAACGTATATGGGACCATTACTAGTCGCATAAGCTTCTTTGAAAGGCTCCCAAACTTGCTGGTTGATTTGTTCTGTGATAATAGGATCGGACTGATCCTGAGCAGTTAGAACTGTACTGATAATAGTAAAGCAGATAAAGAATAGGATACGCATTGGAATTTGTTTTTTGAAGAAGAAAGATACAGCAATTATTTATTTCTTCTTATTGTTTTCAACAAAGGCTAAATCCCTTCTAAATTAATGGTGACCCAAGATTCTAACTCAGAGCGACTTTCGCAACTGATATTCACGAGATAGAAATCAGTTCCTGATTTTAGATTATTCCAACGCCAATCCCATTCTTTAACGGTACAGACAGTTCCGCTCTGATACCACCAGGCAGCGAATAACTGATCTTTTCCTTTTCGTAAAATAGCGGTGTAGCATTCCCTTCCTCCAATGTTTTCAATCTGTACTGAAGAAAATTTATAACCACTGCCTTGCCAGCAAAATCTAGGGTCATGACTGCCTTGAAAAAAGCGTACGGGGGCTTTGATGTATATTAAGGCTTCTTTGCTTTGGAGCTTGAGCATGCCTCTGTCGGTTAGTTGTTGGTTGAAGCCGGGGTGCTGAATCTGCTCTAGTTTTGTGCTGTTTTCAATAGGCGCCTCTAAGAAGGTTCTGCCATTGAAGATTAGCAATAACAATAGTATTACGTAAGCTAATTTTTTACGGAAGGGTAAGTTTTGCTGAGGAATGAGATCTGTTTTATCAACAACATTTTTTATAACATCTTTATTAGAAATGTATCTCACCAAAAAATAAAAAGGTAGCAAAACATAAACCATCAAACTCAGTAACCCAACCACATCATGCAAGGGGTTCTCCGGGAGAATATGAAAAATGACCAAGGTCAATAGCCGAATAAAATTCGCAACAATAGCTCCCAGTAAAATACTTGTCAGCAATACAGAACTTTGTGAAAATCCAAAAGGCTTGCTTTTCTTTTTTTCAAAATAGGCCAGAATAATGATTCCCAAGACCAAAGAAGTAACGACCATTTTCAAACCAATACAAGCAGGATCAACGGAGAAATGATTCCCTTCTAAAACTAAAAGATTTCCATTGGATACAATGTCCATTCCTACCTGTTGCAATGTCCAGGCGGCGAGTTTGCTGAGTTGTAGACGAATGGGGAAACTCCAAATGTAAACGATGATGCTGATTACGGGGGATACAACGGTGACTAACAAAACAGGCAAAGTATTTATTCGTCCCCACCAATTGTCTAGGAAATATAACAATGCAAATACGGCTGAAAAATAGAACAAACTATTGGATCGAAAAAGCAACAGAGAAAGACCGAGCAGCAAAGAAAGGAAAGCATATCTATAATTCCCTTGCTGGTTTTTAAAGTCAAGAACATAGGGGAGTGCAATCAATCCTAGAATCATAGAAAAACGCAAAGGAATATTCGCATGGTTAAATCCACCGTAGATAATCAGGGGTATTATTCCAAGAAAAAAATATCCAAGTTGCACTGCTTTATTCATAAGCTAAAAACGAAAATCTAATAAATCCAAAAAACGTATCCTCTGTATTCTGTTTTACCGTCGGAAATAAAACCACCCCGTCATCAAAAACACCAATATGATTAACAACCATTCCGCGGGTTCCGGCACTGCTCCTGAATTTCCAATCGATGCATTCTCTAAACTGTTTTTACTTTTCTTAATGTCAAACCGTTCATAATCTGCCTGCGTTTCTAAAACAACTAAACTGGAAACAGGCGTAACTACATAGGCTTCTTTGGCCGCAGCAATAAAATTATTTTCCATACTATCTTTTTGGAAATAATTCTTACCAATATTCCTGAGCAAAATGGTACAGAAATAAGAGTTGGTCTGGCTTTGCCAGAGTGCTAGACTAGTGGTCGGGATACAGGCTAGACCGGCTTCGTTGCGGTTGGTCTGACTTTTCCAGAGTGCTAGACTATAGCCAATGTAGTGACTAAGCATAC
>JBGCDT010000327.1:0-6332 GCA_045105695.1 Saprospiraceae bacterium
CACCTATTTTAATTACTTTTTCACAAACGGTATCTTTGGAGAAAGAAATAATTTACCTACCGATACTAGTCCTATTGATACAAAAATCAGACATAATGTCCGCGGAGATAATAATACCACCATCGGTTATGTCTATAAAAAAGGAGGAGTAGAATACGAAGGGTCTGTGACTTTCTTTGCAGAACGACATACTGTAGAACAAGTGGAGATTCGGCTGGAATAGCCTTTCGCTAGAAATTGAAAATGTTTCCAGATACTAATTACCAAACAACAATATGTCTACAAACAATAACAAAAGAGAACATCCCGAATCAAGAGAACAAAACGCCTTCGCCGGAACCGGTTGGATTAGGCATGGCTTAATCTGGGGCTCACTCATGTTTGCATTAATGGTAGGGTTCGAACTGCTAAAAGGAGAAGAGCCATTGACCTTAATATCCACCATCCGGATATTTGCATTATGGATGGTTGGCGGTTTGATCTATGGCTTTATCATGAAGCAATTTTTCAACTATAGAAAAAAATAACTACTTCTAAAAAGAGTCGAGCAGACAGAGACAGCCTAATAAACTAAACGGCAAACCAACCACGGCTATAATACTTCGTCCTATTGACCATAGCGTCATATGAAGTAAACTTTCTTAACAACTCCTTTGCAGAAGCCTCCTCCTAACAATACTTCTACATATAGATAGCCCCCCCCTCCACCACCTACTCTCCTAAAAATAAATTATTTTTTTCTATCCCAAGGCAACGTTTCCAGCGCTCGTTGGATAACCCTATTGAAAGCATGCTGATTCAAACAAATAATTAACCCCGGTGGATACCCACCATTTTTCAAAACAACACAAACTCTATTAAAATGAATATCACAAAAAAACTCAGCTTCTTACTACTCTTATCCTTGCTCATTTTCAGCAGTTGTAAAAAAGACGATAATACAGAACCGACGACTATAGACCAAGGAGTTACTTTCACGCCAATAAATAACCCAACGAATGACATCGTCGTCATTGTAGATGGATCACTATCTGGAGTAGTACTCGACGACAACCACCAACCACTTGCAGACGCCGAAGTCAGAGTCGGTCCAAACACTGTTTTCTCAGACGCAAATGGTGTGTTCACTTTCAAAAATATTCCACTTAATGAAAAAGGCGCATTGGTAACAGCTCATAAGGACGGTTACTTTTACAATTCAAAATTCATACGTCCAGAGCTAAATGAAATGGCGTATACCAAGTTCAAACTCATAGAAAAAACACTTGCTGGTTCTATTCAAACCAATAACGGTGGAGACGTCTTCACTAACGGAGATGCGAAGGTAACATTCACAGCCAACAGCATTAAGACAGCCTCGGGAGTTCCATACAATGGCAACGTAAATGTATATGCTACTTGGTTAGATCCTACCGGCGCTGACCTCGCTTTGGAAATGCCTGGAGACCTTAGAGCAACCAACACAAGTGGCGAACAGGTTCAGTTGATGACCTACGGAATGATCGGCGTAGAACTAGAAGGCGACGGAGGCGAAGCACTAAACATTGCGGATGGCCAAACCGCTACAATAGAATTGCCCGTACCTAATGAATTGCTAGGGAGCGCTCCAAGCACTATTCCATTATGGCACTTCAACGAAGCGTCTGGTATCTGGGAAGAGGACGGAGAAGCTACTTTGCAAAATGGAAAGTACATCGGATCTGTTAGTCATTTCTCCTTCTGGAATGTTGATGTTCCTAATGCTGGTATAAATATAACTGGGCGAATTTTAAATGAGTCTGGAGGTATTCAAGACCTACTTGTAAAAATCGAAGACAACTCAGGTGTAGTAGTCGGATTTGGCTACACAAATGAAAATGGCCAGTTCGAAGGCGCTGTCCCTCAGGACATCGAGTTAATCATAACTGTTTTTGATAACTGTGGTGATGTCTTATTTACCGGCCCAATTGGTCCATTTTCAGAAGATGCCATTTTAGATGCAATCATTCTGGATAACTCAGCAACTAGTTCTTCAATAACCCTTACAGGCATGCTGGTTGATTGCGATCAGAATATCGTTTCCAATGGTTATGTCATTGCGGAATTCTCAGGAACTAATATAATCTTGCAATTAGATGAAAATGGAGCTTTCAACAGCACCATCGGTAACTGTAATGCTAGCGAATTGAGCTTGATTGGAGTTGACTTGACCAATTTGAAAGAAAGCGATCCGCTTGTAGCAAATATTTCAGGACAATCAGATTTCGATGCAGGAACCATCAATGTATGTGAACAACTGGCAGAGTACTTTGTCTCAACTATTGGAGACAACACAGTTAATTATCCAACTGAAGATTGGGACATATATACAAATACTCCCTACGCTGCATTTGACGTGTCAGCTGTAAATATATCTGATCCAGTTCCTCCTTCTTTCTTGACAAAAGTATCAATGGAGGTAGCTCCAACAGTAAATGTAGCAACTCCTATCTCCTACTATGTAGCATCATATGAAGACAACAAACCTGCTTGTGGTCCAAATATTAACTTCGAACCTGTATCTTGCGACGGCACCTCCATTACTTTCACTTCTTACGAGTGGACCAATCCAGGCGACGTAATCGAAGCAACCTACGAAGGAACAGTTCCTGATATGGATACTGGAGAAATGATAGATGTCTCTGGTAGCTTCAGATTTATCAAAGATTAGAACACAGAAATTAGGTATTTAGATTTTAAGGATAGAAGTCTACCTAATTGACAGGGCCTGCGGGAAAGAAATTTCCTCGCAGGTCTTTTCTAATGTAAAGGTCTGGTGTTTTCCTTGCCCACTCAGTCATGTAACACTTTTAAATTCAAGAGACAGGTATTAAATTCAAGTTCAAGACCTTCAACTATTAATACAACGGAGCTTCGCAGGGAGCGAATTGAATTTGAACTTATTTCTTAACACTTATAGTTGAAACAAGGTCAACATACCGCTACGTAACCAGATATCCTCACCTTCCAACTCCGCTAAAAAAAGTTTTATTTTTTTTCAAATCAAGGCAACGTTTCCCATACTCATTGTATAGTATAAGTGAAAGCATGCTGATTCACACAAATAATTAACCCCGGTGGATGCCCACCATTTTCAGTAACAACACAAACTCAACAAAAATGAATATCACATATAAACTCAGCTTCTTACTACTCTTATCCTTACTCGTTTTTAGCAGCTGCAAAAAAGATCAGATCACTGAAGAGGAAATGATCATCAGTTCTACACCTGAAATCATCGTCGATGGATCTCTATCTGGAGTAATTCTCGACGACAATCATCAACCACTCGCAGGGGCTGAAGTCCGCGTTGGTCCTGACATGGTTATTTCAGATGTAAATGGTGTGTTCTTTTTCAGAAACATTCCACTTGACAAAAAGGGTGCTTTAATCACCGCAGAGAAAGACGGCTACTTCTACAACTCAAAATTCATCCGTCCTTCATTGAATAAAATGGCCTTTACCAAATTCAAACTCATAGAAAAAACACTCTCCGGTACAATCCAAGCAGGTACAGGTGGAGACATCACAACCAACGGAGATGCAAAAGTTACCTTCCCCGCAAACGGAATCAAAACTGCATCAGGTGCAGCATACAATGGTAACGTAAATGTTTATGCTACTTGGATGGACCCAACTGGCGATGACTTATTATTAGAAATGCCTGGTGACCTAAGAGCAACAAACATCCAAGGAGATCAAGTACAGTTAGCTACTTACGGAATGATCAGCGTAGAACTAGAAGGAGATGGAGGCGAGCCTTTGAACATTGCAGATGGCCAAACAGCTAGCATTGAACTACCTGTCCCTAGCGAACTAGCTGGTAGCGCTCCAACCACAATTCCACTCTGGCACTTCAACGAAGCATCTGGTATTTGGGAGGAAGATGGTCAAGCTACTTTGCAAAATGGAATATACGTAGGAACGGTTGACCACTTTTCAACCTGGAACGTAGATGTACCTTTTGCACCTATCAATCTGACAGGTCGTATCCTCAACGAATCAGGTGGAATAGAAGGCTTACTCGTAAAAATTACAAATAGCGAAGGTATAGTTGTAGGTTTTGGATACACCAATGAAGATGGCCAATTTGAAGGCTTTGTACCTGAAGACGAAGGACTTACGATTACTGTGTTCGATAGTTGTGGAGATGTTTTATTCACTGAGGAAATCGGATCTTTCTCTGAAAATACTCTTCTTGATGCTATCATCTTAGATAACTCAGCAGGTAACAACTCCATTAACGTTTCAGGAACGCTGGCTGATTGTGATCAAAACACAATATCTAATGGATACGTTATCGCAGAATTTGCAGGTATCAGTACTATTCTACAAGTAGATGAAAACGGAGTATTCAATACAACCATCAGCACTTGTGGGACTAATGAAATTACATTAATAGGCTTTGATTTGACAAATATTAGAACAAGTGACCCAGTGACTACAGACATTACAGGACTACAAAATCTTGATGCGGGAGTGATTAGCGTTTGTGAAGATTTGACGGAGTTCTTTATTTCTAACATTGGAGATAAATCTTGGAATTATCCATTAGATGATTTGGGTATTTATATTTTCAACCCTGGTGGCACCTTCGAATTCGATATTCTTGCTACAACCGCTGGCAATCCGACAATCGGTTTATTTTTGACAGGAATAAAACTCTACGATGCTCCGACCGTTAATACGCCAATTCAATTTGATTCTTTTCAGGGACAAACAAGTAATAACAATGCAACAGATGCTCAGAATGGTGGTTGTGGACCAAATGTGAATGGCGTACCTGTCCCTTGTGACGTCACCGTTACTTTCACAGCTTTCGCTTGGGAAAACCCTGGTGATCTTGTCGAAGCAACTTATGAAGGAGAGATCGCTAATCCTCTTTCAGGAGAAGTATATGAAGTATCTGGAAGTTTCAGATTAATAAAGGATTAGAATAAAGAAATTAGGTATTTAGATTTTAAGGATAGAAGTCTACCTAATTGACTGGGCTTGCGGGAAAGAAATTTCCTCGCAAGTCCACTTTAAAACAAAAAAAGGTCATTGTAAATATATATCGGTCTTTCCGAATTGGTCTTTAGTCTTTGGTACGCTCAATCCGCGTCAGAAGGAACTAACGACCAAACACTAAAGACCAAAGACTAATAACTTAATACAAACAAATAAACTTTAACCCAATTGAATAATTCACTTGCCAGAAAGTCGAAAGAATCGAAGCAAGTTTCTATTTTTAGAAATATTCAAAGGACAAAACTATCGCTAACTACTAACATGACCGAAAGAGACATCATACAAGGTTGCCTGAAGAAGGACCCAAAGTTTCAGCGTATGTTGGTTACCAATTACTCTCCTACTTTGATGACGGTCAGCCGTCGATATTGTCCGGCGAATATTGGAGCAGAAGATGTTCTACAGGATGCTTTCATCAAAATTTTTGGAAACATCCACCAGTTTAATTCTGAAAAAGGAAGCTTAATGGGATGGATGAGAAAGATCGTAATTAACACTGCTTTGAAGAAAATGAAGCGGATGTCTTTCTCTCATGAAAAAGCAACAGACCAGTTTGAAGACATTCAGTTGCACCCCAGTATTTACCAGCACCTGGATGCAGAAGCGATTATGGAAATCGTTGCTACATTACCAGACGGCTATAGACAAGTTTTTAACTTGTATGCCATTGAAGGCTATAGCCACAAAGAAATTGGCGACTTACTAGGAATAGAAGACGCAACTTCACGCAGCAATTTATCTAAAGCAAAGAAAATTTTACGTTCAAAAATTAACAATCAAAAAAATCAGGAATCATGGGCGAGGATAGGCTAGAAAAATTCATAAAAGATCAGGTTTTTGATCACCAGACGCCGACTGATACAGACAAACTCTGGGCAGGCATCATGGCAAAGCAAGAAGTGGAAGAAAAGCCAAAGCGAAGGTTCTTCTACTGGTTCTGGCTCTCTGGAGGTGTTCTATTACTGAGTGGTTTATTGAGCTACGGCTTGATCTCTTCTTACTACGGAGATGAAACCCTTGCTGAAACAGAGCAGGTAGAAAAAGAAAAACCAACCAGTACAGAATTAGCTACAAGCAAAAACGACATAGTAAATAACAATACTCTTACAGACGAAGTTATTTCTGCAAAAGCCGCTAGTGAAAATAATACAGCACTTGCTAATGCTACTTCTGCAAAAAATGTGGGTGAGGTTTTGAATAATAATTCAAATAGCGCTACTGATACAAACCAAACAGAAAGTACTTCTACAGAAGACGCAGCACCTGCACCTACTGCAAATTACAACCTGCCTATTAGTACAAGC
>JBGCDT010000328.1:0-5956 GCA_045105695.1 Saprospiraceae bacterium
GCGCTTCTTTTGTTGTTCATTGGTTGTTTCTTGACCATGTGTGCTCACACCTGGAGCAGAAGCGAAAAAAGACGCCACATCAAGAACACCTGGAATAGGAGATACAGCAGTAAAACCAGGCAATGTAGGAGAGACAACATCAGGAGAAGTTAAAGCTTTTGGAGGCACCGATGGTTTACTGGCTTCAAATTTTGCAGGACCATTAGACATAAATGGAGATACAAATTTAGATATATGCGATAACTGGGATCGTTTCTGGCAAACCGGGTCTGATGACATTAATGGTTTTATCAGTGACTGGAATGATGGTACACTAGACAATGCTATCCCGGAGTCGCTGCTCGCATGGCCTGCTAAAGGAAATCCTCACTTTTCTAATCAGAATGGTTTTGAATCTGTAAGCCATTATTTAGCACCCTTTGTAGATACAAATCAGGATGGAATATATGATCCAGAAGATGGTGACTACCCAGTAATCAAAGGAGCAGATCAGGCCTTTTTTTATGTATTTAGTATGGTAGAAACTGGGGTGCCTTCTAATGAAGCTTATAAAGTGGAGGTCCATACAACATGTTACGCTTATACATCGAATGACCCGGTTATTGATGTTAGTACCTTTTATGATTTTCAAATTTTAAATCGAAGCTCTTTTGATCTTCGTAATACGTATATGGCGATTAGCATTGACCCTAGCCTAGGTTGCCCTACGGACGATTATTTCGGATGCGACACCTTAAATCAAATGGCATTTATCTACAATGAAGATGATACTGATGGACAGACAGGTTGTTCTTGTTCAGGAGGAACGACAACATTTTGTAACTCCATACCGATGGTTGGAATTAAAATTTTGAAAGGAACTACGGCTGGAAGACTTATAGAGCCGGATGGTTCCCTTTCAGTCCCAGGCCCTGGCGTCTTTGATGTCGATACTTTCATCAACACAGGCTTATCTCGATTTAGTTATTTCAACGATGGAGGGGTTCAACCTTCACCAGATCCGGGTACGATTGACCCTAACACTAGTGTGGAATTTTATAACTACATGAACGGTAAATGGATAGACGGAATGCCTATTACTATTGGTGGGAATGGTTATGATGATAATTCTACAGACTATACAAATTATGCTTTTCATGGTGATCCTTCAAATGGAGAGGAATGGTCTATGTGTAGTGAAAACCTAAACACAATAGATCGAAAAATGATGTTGAGTAGTGGCCCTTTTCATTTACAACCTTCACAATATAATTCGATGTCTATGGCCATTTTTCATGTAGCTCCTGTACCACATCCTTGTCCTTCTCTAGATTTACTTCGAGAGGGAGCAAACACGATTACTGATTTATTTGACTCGTTTCCAACTACAACTAAAGAGGTTGCTCGGGTAATATCAAATATACGTGTAGCTCCTAATCCATTCTCCAATCAAACCCAATTATCACTGGAAAACGACCAACTAGCCATTCAAAATATAGAACTATACAACACCTCGGGCCAACTCATGAAATCTATAAAAGGCCTCAACCGTAAAAGCATTGTTATAAAAAGAAACCAATTACCTACTGGTTTGTATTTTTATAAAATCAATACCACCAATCAACAAATCATAAGCGGCAAACTTATGATACAATAAACCTAAAAGAACCCTAAAAATAACTATAGACCTCAAAGCTTTTATTTATATTTGGCGAGTAATAAATCTAAATCATTTCGCCATGACTGTAAAAGCAACTACCGTAAAAGAGTACCTTGACGCCATCCCAGATGATCGTAAAAAGGTAATGACCAAAATACGCGGCGTCATTAATAAAAATCTACCAAAAGGTTTCAAACACCAACTGAGCTACGGTATGCCGGGCTGGGTTATTCCACATTCGAAGTACCCAGATGGCTATCACTGCAAACCTGAGTTACCGGTTCCTTTTATGAGTATCGCCTCTCAGAAAAACTTTGTAGCGCTTTATCACTCAGGTGTTTATGCGGATACAAAGCTCTACGATTGGTTTGTATCTGAATATCCTAAGCATTGTAGCCGAAAGTTAGATATGGGTAAAAGTTGCATTCGTTTCAAAAAGATGGAAGACATTCCTTATGACTTGATAGGAGAGCTGTCTACGAAAATGACTCCTGACGATTTCATAGAAATTTACGAAAATAACATCAAGAAGAAATAAACGCTTCTTCTATCGCCTTTCAACGAAAGTTAAATGATAAACTTACCTGAAACAGGACAAAAGAGAGTAGTCATCATCGGAGCGGGGTTTGCGGGCATAAGCTTAGCGCAAAAACTCTGCAAGCAAGATTACCAGGTTGTACTTATCGATAAGAATAATTACCATCAGTTTCAGCCATTATTTTATCAGGTGGCTATGTCTGGTTTAGAACCCTCTTCCATCGCCTTCCCTTTGCGAAAAATCTTTCAGCGACAACCGAACGTATTCATTCGTGTAACTGAGGTCGAACGTGCAGATACTGTTAGAAAACAGTTGTATACTTCTTATGGAGTGGTTAATTATGATTACCTAGTCATTGCCATAGGAGCGGATACTAATTTTTACGGTAATGAAAATATTAAGAAACATGCTATCCCTATGAAGTCTGTTTCTGAAGCACTTACCCTTAGAAATAGAATCCTGGAAGACTATGAACATGCGCTTACCGTTCCTGATTACGACGAACGTCAGCAGCTTATGGATATCGTCATCGTTGGGGGAGGAGCTACCGGAGTGGAAGTGGCAGGTGCTTTAGCAGAGATGAAACAATACATCTTGCCAAAGGATTATCATGAAATGAATTATAAAGAAATTGACATCTACCTTATCCAAAGTGCGGATCAGTTACTAAAAGGAATGTCAGATAATGCTTCTCAAGGTGCTGAAAAATTTCTGGAGAATCTAGGAGTCATTATTAAGAAAAACACAAGGGTTAGTGATTTTGACGGCAGAACTGTTTTCATGAAAGATGGTTCTCAAATCGCGACTAATAAAATGATCTGGGCTGCTGGGATAATTGGAAACACAATTGAAGGTTTTCCAGAAGAATCCATTGTTTGGGGCAATCGATTTAAAGTCAACAGATACTGTCAAGTAGAAGGTGTTGAAGACGTTTTTGCTATCGGAGATATTGCTTATATGGAGGAGGAGGAATTTCCTAAAGGTCATCCTCAAGTAGCGCAAGTCGCAATGCAACAAGGGAAATGGTTAGCGAAGAATTTGTCTAAATTTGAAAAAGAAGAAAGTCCAAAACAATTCTCTTACAAAGATCTTGGCTCTATGGCTACCATTGGTAGAAACCGAGCAGTCGTCGATTTACCAAGTTTTAAGTTCAAAGGATTTTTTGCCTGGTTGGTTTGGCTGTTTGTTCATTTGTTCCAAATTATTGGAGTGAAAAATAAGGTCTTTGTTTTTATCAACTGGGTTTGGAATTACTTCACTTACGATCAGTCTCTCCGATTAATCATTAAAACAAAAGACAAAAAAAGCGTTGATCGACAAACCACTCAGGAAAATAATTCCTAAAGAGAATCGCTGATCAACGCGCAGTAATTGTGTTAAAGTTTGGGGCTGTAATTTATTGAGCGTTTACTTTGCAGAAACAAGGTTTACTGTCAGATCGAATTCATCATAGATCGTTTTGTCTCCTAATGAATCGAAAAAGCTACCAGACCCATATCTTACATTGAACTCAGTTCTGTCTACTTTGATCTCAGCTTTGGCAACGTAGTTTTTATCTGTCTCTGAGATGTTTGTGTAGAACTTAATTTCTTTAGTAGTGCCTTTGATTGTTAGATCACCAACAACTTTGTAGTCTCCAGGAGTTCCTTTTGCAGAAACTTTTGTGATCTTGAAATTGGCAGTTGGATGTTCTTCTGTTCCAAAGAAATCAGCTGACTTTAGATGCCCTTCTAATTTTCCTTTACCTTTACCGTCTAGGTCTGTACAGTTGATCGAGGACATATCTATTGCGAATGATCCACCTGTTAAAGCACCATTTTCATATTCGAAATTTCCGTCCTTTATTTTTAGTGTACCTTCATGGCTTCCAGTTACTTTATAGCCTTTCCAGTAAATAACACTTTCCTCCGTATTTACTTTATTGTCTACTTTGTCTATAGTAGTAAAGGAGAACAATCCAATAGTTAACGTTAAGGCAAACATTGCCGCTAGGGTTTTTACAATTTTCATTTTAATGTGTTTTTGAATGGTTAGATAATCTAGTGATTAACAACCGGATTAATAGATTATTTGTTCATGAATACGATACAAATGTAAGTGAAAATTTAAGTTTATAGTTGTATGTACAACTATTTAACAAAACTTTTAGACTTTGATTTATTTACTTTGGAAAGTTATTGGTTTTTAAATCTAATCATTCACTCAATGAAAAGGCTTGTTTACACAATAGAGCTGTAATAGAGAATCAAAGGATTGTATCATTGCATTAGTCATTTAATAATAAATGATAGAACGGGCAGTTCCCTGTTTGTCGAATGCGATAGCTTTGGCAAACAGGTTTTTTGCTTTACAGTAGGCTTAAATAACTAATCACCAATAAAAAAGGCACTCAAAGAAAAATTCCTTGAGTGCCTTTTTATATATGATCTAACAATAATATTACTATCTGATCAATGTCGTATTCCCTTTAAAGGTTTCCTTATCGCCATCAATATGTTCTGCTTCTATGTACCAGATGAAAACACCTGGATTAACTTCTTTTGCTCGGAAATTCCCATCCCAGGTAACATCGGCAGCAGTAGAATTAATAGGGAAATCCTCTGCCTGGAAAACCAATTCTCCCCAACGATCATAGACTCTAAATAATTTGACAATAGTACCGTCGGTTCCGTGTACCATCAAACGATCGTTTTCATTATCATCATTTGGTGTAAATGCAGTAGGCACGAACACCGGTCTGAATTTAGTAACGGTTACTGTAACTTCATCTCGGGCGATACAACCCATATCATCTTCTGCAACAGCAGAGAATGTAGTAGTGTTGTTTATATTTACCCATGGGTTTTTACAAGTCAAATCTATAGTTGAAGAATCACAAAGAAGACTTCCTAGGTACGGTGAAATCCAGGTTACGTCATAATCTCCTTGTGGATTAGATACCCAGCTGTTTAGCTGAAAAGGATCGAAACCTACTTCTACGGTATCAGGATCTGCAACAAGATTCAGCGTAAACTCTGGTGGTTCAGGAACTTCAATTTCCATTTCTACATCACAATCATTCGCATCCAAAACAGAGACGGTATAAAGGTCAGCATCTAAGCCAATTAGTATAGACGTGGAAGAATATTCTTCTCCATTTAGGCTGTATCTGTAAGGAGCAGTTCCTCCATTTGCTTCTATGTCAATACGACCATCTTCATCACCAAAACAAGAAACCGGAAGGGAAGAGGCTGAAAGCTGAATCAAAGGAGGTGCAGTCAATTCTGTCTCTGCTTCAGCGGTACACTCTTTTGAATCTGTTACAGTTACGGAATAGACTCCGATCGGTAGTGCAGTAACTTCATCGGTTGTAGATCCGTCGGACCAAGCAAAAGTGTAACCTCCATTTCCACCTGCTACGCTCGTAAGTATAGAACCATCTGATCTACCTTGACAACTTTCATCAAAGCCATTCAAATCAACAGTTAGTAGATCCGGTTGTCTAATTACAACAGGAATAGTCGTAGTACAATTATTATCATCAGAAATAGTTACGACATATTGGTTGGAACCAAGACCTGTAGCAGTTTCTGTTGTTTGATTATTAGCACTTGGGCCCCAATCATAAGTGTAAGGAGTAGTTCCTCCACTACCTTGAACTCTGGCAGAACCATCAAGTGCATTGAAACAACTTGCATCATTTTCTTCTTGAACGATTGATCCGATTTCAGCCGGGTTGTCAATGGTAACCGTTGATTCACCGGTACAACCCAAGTTATCGGTAACAGTAACAGAGTAGG
>JBGCDT010000329.1:0-8965 GCA_045105695.1 Saprospiraceae bacterium
GCTATTATACCTGCCAGTGTCGTTTTACCAACGCCTGGAGGTCCCCAGAGAATGAAAGATGGAATTCTACCAGAGTCAATTGCCCTGCGCAAAACGGCTCCTGGGCCAACGAGATGTTGTTGGCCAATATAGTTGTCGAGTGAGGTGGGACGCATGCGTTCTGCAAGAGGCTTCATGGGTATTTTGTTTTTGTAGAAATAGAAACTTAGAGAGAGGCGAAATTAGGGAATTTGAATTAGAAAACACGAGAATTTAAATTCAACAAATCAAATTCTCTAACAATAAAAAAATAAATAGAAGTGATTACCAGAAACCAAATTTTACATTTCAAGATTCTAATCCTAAACATACTTTTTGTAATAAATCTAAATGCTCAGGATTCATTAGAACTTAAGAAGCCAGAGATTAATAAATCCCGTTTAGCAGCAGCAATTGTTACAGAATCCGCACTTTATATTGGGAGCATGGCCTACCTACAATTCGTCTGGTACAAGGATGCTGAACGGGTTCCTTTTCATTTTTATGATGATAGCAAGGGCTATTTACAAATTGATAAAATGGGACATGCTTATGGCGCTTATGTCGAAAGTTATCTTTGCTATAAGTGGTTGCGACATGCTGGTGTTAGCAAAAAGAAAGCACTATTATATGGTGGTTCGATGGGAATTATTTTGCAAACACCAATAGAGATATTTGATGGGTTGTACGAAGACTGGGGATTCTCCTGGAGTGATATGGGTGCGAATACTGCGGGTGCTTTGCTAGTAGTAGGACAAGAAGTTTTATTTGATGAACAGATTTTAAAATACAAGTTTAGCTTTACCAGATCCACTTATGCAGAAAAAGCCAATGGTTATCTAGGAGGTAATTCTTTAGAAAGCCTTTTCTTGGATTACAATGGCCACACTTATTGGTTAAGTGCAAACGTGAATGATTTTATGCTAAAGGATAAATTGCCAGATTGGATAAACGTAGCTGTTGGTTACAGCGCAGGTGGCATGTTTGGGGAATTCAAAAACAGGACTTCCTATAGAGGTGTTTCTATTCCAGAGACCAAACGTTATCGTCAGTTTTTCCTTTCTCCTGATATTGACTGGACGAAGATCCCTACAAAGTCAAAATTCCTAAAAGGCGTTTTTCAAGCTTTGAATTTTATCAAATTACCAGCTCCTGCTTTGGAGGTTGATGGGCGTGGGAAGTTTAGAGGACATTGGTTGTATTTTTAAACTAGGGGTAACCTGTTGATTGGAATAGCATTGCATGTCAATGAAAAAAATCAACTACCTAAATTCCCTTATCTTTGCAAAAAATACCACAAGACCCAACCCTAAACGTTTTAAGTACGTCACCAACAATATAAAACAGCTACAAAATCGAAAATGGCTATAAACCCTACCTTAATTAAAGATTGTGCCCGAGGAGATCGGAAGGCTCAGTTTCAGCTTTACAAAAGTTGTTACGGTCTGCTGATGAGTGTCTGTCTGCGTTATCGCAAACAAGAGAACGATGCTGTGGAAATGCTCAACGTAGGGTTTATGAAAATCCTGACCAACCTCAATAAATATCAGGATCACATACCTTTTGAAGCTTGGAGTCGTAGGATTATGATTAATACTTTGATCGACGATTTTAGAAAGAACAGAAAGGTTAGAGAACTTATAGAGTCAACTGATTTTGAACATGAGAAGATTTACAATGATTCTGTAGACTATAATGAAGCTGATCTTCAATTCGATGCAGATGAGCTGCAGGCAATGATAAACCAGCTCCCCCGAATGTCAGGTAAAGTTTTTAATCTTTTTGCTATTGACGGCTACAGCCATAAAGAAATTGGAAAGATGCTTGGTATTAGCGACGGGACTTCAAAATGGCACCTGTCCTTTGCTAGAAAGAAACTACAAGGAATGATTAAGGAAGCTATGAAATCAACAAAAGTAATTTGAGCAATTTTTTAGATTATGGAGAATAAATACATTGATCAATTTTTCAAAGACAAGCTAGAGCATCGTGAGATCCAATTCTCCGAAGATGCCTGGTTAGCTGCGGAGCAAATGATCGAGCAGGAGGAACGAAAGCGTCGTTGGGGGGGCTTGGGAAGGCTTTGGTTTCTGCTTCCTTTTCTAGTAGCTGGCGTAGTCGTACTGATGTATCAGTCCCAGTTAGTCAACTTTCCTATTCAACAAAACGGAATGACCACCTCCGTACCATTTGGCGCTCCTAACCTTAGAGATAACAATACTGCTACATTTGATCAGAAAGAAAAAAATATCGATTCTGAATCTACGGTTTATAACCTGACGAGCACAGATCAGCAGGCAGATAATACAACTACAGATAAATTGATCACACCTTCGGAGGAAGGTGCTTCTGTCGTTGTAGCGGGAACAGCAACTTTAGAGGAAGAGGTTAAAAAGGGAACGACACCTGCTAATCAGATTGAACAAATTAATGAAAATAAAACACCTTCAACAAATATTATAATCCCAGCATCATCAACAAAAAAGAAGAAAGGAAAAGTAGCGCCTCCTATGGCCTCATTGGAAAAGCCCAATACTAATAAAACGGTATTGGAACAATCCGATATCGTAAACTCAAGCAATTCTGATTTAACTAAAAACGTAACTCCAGCACCAATTGAGTTAGAACAGTCTTACGAAAAGACCACGTTAGAATCTATTGAAATTACTTCGACTGATTATCAATTGCCATCAGCAAAACTGCCTGTAGGTAACAGTACAATTCGTTATCATAAAACAAATAGATTGAAAGCTGGATTGATGACTTCAACTATTTTTACACCGAGCTTCAATGATCAAATCATCGGCATATCTGGAATGAATGTCGGAGGTACTTTCTCTTACCGATTAAATTCTCGTTGGTCTGCTAATGCGGATTTATTGTATGAATTCCATGGAAGAAATTTTGCTTTTGAGAATGGTAATAATTCTTTAGAAGTAGAATACCAAACCTTTGGATTTGGACTAGACGATAAACGTTTGAATGTGAAAGTAACACAATCGCACTTGTTGACATTGCCTGTCTATGCAAAATATCATATCGGCCGTCATAGCCTTGATCTGGGAGTACAGGTTGCTTACACCTTAGGTTTGCGTGGAAAAATTGAGGAAGAAACCATTTCCGAAAATCAAATAGCTTCTACTAGACAGTCTAAAAACTCTTGGATAGATTCTGAACAGGTTTCTCCATTTCAGTTCAATGTAATGATGGGCTACCAGTTTAAGATCTCGCATCGTTGGTCAGTCGGAGTACGATCTGTGATTGTTCCTTCTCGTTTGCCAAGGCAGGGGCGGAATTCTGAGGATGCTTTTAATCCACTTGAAGAACTAGGTTTGATCGGTCAGCAAAACGCAAGTGGAGAGCGTACACCAGTTCCATTATTTGCACACAACGCAATCAACTTTCACTTAGGCGTACAATATAATTTGAATCCTAAAGTCAGACATATCACTAAACCATTAATGGGCTTATAATGAGAAACATTATTTATCTATCGTTAATTGTTGCGACGCTTTTAAGTGCTTGCGCAAAAGAGGAGTTGGTCCTTGATCCGATTCAAGACGAGCCACTATTTAAAGTTGACGTTAACAAAAACAATGAATCGTTTTTGATAGAAGCGGGTAGAAATGACTTTTATCTATTCACCGATTATACATTGGGACAGAGCGCTGACAATTTTTCACCACTTTCCGAATTTGCAAAATTGGAAGATTGTTCAAGTGATTGTACAGAGGCTTTTAATATTGAAATTCACAATGTTTCTGTTGAGGAAAGAGAAAACTTTTTTGGAGAGAATTGGGAAGCGTCAAATTTTGCTTTGAAATCAAACTCAGACCCATTAGGAAATGTTTCCTTTAGTTATACCGATGCTGCTGGCGTTACTTACTCTAGCAACTTAGGAGAGCAGTCTAATTCCGCTTTTTTCAAAGTTACGAATATTCAGTCTTATCTCAAGAATGAGAAAAATCAGGATACTAAATTGATGTATGCTGAGCTCGACTGTGAGCTTTATGATAATAGTGGCAATTCAATTTCTTTTTCTAATGGTGAATTAGTTTTTGCAGTAGCTATCCTATGAATTTGTCATTACTCACTTTTGTACGAAATTAGGAAGCTAATCGTTTACGTTTCATTACCTTTGGAACTTAAACAAACCCAAACTCATGTTTCCCGATTCAATTAAAAACTTCTCGCTTTTCAGCGTGTTGGCTTTCCTAATATTCATAAATTACTCTTCTTGTCAGTTGGACGATACCACTCCTAATCCAACTCCGCTTCACAATTATCTTTCCTTTGAAGCTTTTTTTATAGAACAAGATCTAGAAATTACGGAAGAAAAATTCGCTGCTACGGATCCTATAGACTTCACTTCTGCTAATGGTACTTCTATTCAAATAGAGTCTGAAAACCTATTACTTACTAGTGGTACCGAACCAACGGATTCCATTACTATTCGTCTTCAGGAATTCCCGAATAACAGTGATTTGATAATGGCAGATTTGTCCCTAGCAGACGATGATGGAACCATCATGAAATTGGCAGGTCTACATACCGTAACTGCCAAGGCCGCAAATCAAACACTTGGCCTCGATGGCTTTATGGACATTGAATTTGGAAATGCGGGAACGGGCATCACTGAGGCTGGAGAACTGACCATTTTTCATGCTGAAGATAATGCACAAGCTCCCTTTTTACCGGAAACAGCTGGCAGTACAATCAATTTTAGCAATGGTGAATTCACGCTGCAAACAGACAAAATCGGCAAAATCCTAGCCGCTAAACAAAGTGCATATAACAATACTACTACAATTTCTTTAACGAATAGTCTTGAACAAGAAGGCCTTATAGAGCAACGTGCATATATTGTTTTCAAGAACTTCAAAGGCATCAAAAAGCTAACCCAAGATGGGGCAGATTTCACTACAAGTGGTATCCCTACAGGAGTTCCAGCCGTTGTTGTTTTTATGGCTATGGATAATACTTATTTTCATATCGCTACAGAAGAAATCACTACAAGTGAAAGCTTGACTGTCGACTTGTCTTCTCGGAATTATCCTCCTGTTGATTTCATGACTTTACTTAGAAATATAGATGACTTGTAGTAGTCTTATTATAAAATAAAAACGGGATAGCACTTCACTGAGCTATCCCGTTTTACTGTAGTTAGTTATAAATATTATTCTGCTCGCGCCTTCAGTTTTTCCATTTGTTCTGGAGAAAGGAACTTAGCAGCTTTAGTCCTGAAATTTTCGTGAATCTCTAGACGAAGGGCATTTTTCTCTTGAGTTGTTTTATTCTTAGCCGTTTCTTTCATGTTATCAAGAGCCCTGAATTTTTCAATAGAAGCAGATCGGAATGCCGTTTTTTGATCTTCAGACATCTTTAAGCGAGTAGCCATGTGGTTGGTTTGTGTCTCAGCTCTTCTAGTTATTTTATCTGCTTTGGTGTACACTTGAGATACTTTCTGCTTGTCTTTGATACGAGTTTGTTTTTTTATTTGATTTTCACGAAGTTCCTTCTTTTTGCTTTTTTGATCTTCTGTGAGAATTTGCTCTATCGTGTCATCCAATTCGTTTTTTAGACGGATTCTTTCTTTCCTGACTGCCGTTGGATTCTCCTTAGCCTTTTCACGAAGAGCCGAAGCCTCCGAGTGCTGTGCCAAGTGAGCCTCATATACCTTCTTTTTCTGGTCCTCTGTCAGATTAAGTTCTTTCGACAATCGCTCTGCTTTTCTTTTAGCAGAGGCCTGCGCTTTTTCCTCCGGACTTAGTTTGTTTTTCGGGTTAACATATTTGATGGGAGTGCTTTCGTCACCATTGTGTTCATACCATTTAGTCAATTGCCTATCGTTGAGGATTTTTGTAAGACTATTGTTAAAATCAGCCTTGATTTCATAACTGGCCTTAGATTTCTCTGGCTCACTGTCTGACTGAATATCCTCCAGCTTTCGATACATGTTGAGATATGCTTCATTTACTTTAGTAAATTGATCCTCACTAAGAGCGACCGTTTTATCCATTTGCTTGGAGGCTTTTACTGCACGAACATTATTCGGCGACTGGGCAAAAGCACCGATTGAAAAAAACAGTATTAACGAGGATATTAAAATAGTTGGTCTCATGATGATAAATTTTGTTTGTGAATGTCATCGAATTAGTAACTTTACCGCTGTTGAATTTATTATCGCAATTATTATAAAGTCAAACTGAAATAAAGTCTTTTTTAGCTTAAAAGCCAATAGAGGCAAAAAATAGATGATTGATTATCAGTTTTTTATCGATGCTTTGTTTTAAGACGTGCAATTTAGAAAATTAACTTCTTTCCTAATGTCAAAATCCAGTCTGATATTCATATTGCTTTGCATTTGGCCTTTTATTGCTATGCTGAATGCACAGGATACTAAGGCAGCTTTGATGCCAGCTCGTCCAGGGATGAGTCCATTTCCATCAAAGTTAGATAAAGGGCTACTAGCGCTAGAAACGGGCGTTTCTGCTTTTCGTAGTGAAAAAGAGAACATCAAAGATTTAACAACTCAGATACCACTTCAAATTCGATTTGGACTTTTAGAGAACTTGGAATTGAATCTGACAATGGCATACGAGTTTTTTAGAGTAGATGGAAATCGATCAGACGATGATTATACCGGACTGGGAGAAACCAGTATTGGAGCCAAAATAAAAATTGCTGATGAAAAAGGAATTTTTCCACGGATTGAATTTCATGGCTCTCTAGAGTTGCCTTATTTTGGAGAATCTCTTTCGATTCCTGATGATGTTGAACCCGATTTTGATATTAATTTTCTACATAATATCAATAACCAAACTCAATTGACCTATGGAGCTGGTATATTCTGGCGAGGTCCTGACGAAAACGGATTCTACGGTATGAAATTCACTCGGTTCATGAAAGAGAGACATGCCTTTTTTGCAGAGCATTATGGTCTCCTAAGAGGAAATAATAAAAATGAATTCCATCTTGGTTTTGGTTATTTATTTTGGATAAAGGAAAAAATTCAGTTTGATATCGGTTTTGATTTTGGAGGGCTGAAAGAGACTAGAATTTGGGGATTGAATACAGGACTGTCTTTTCTTCTAAAGGATTGAAGTCAGGCAACTAAAGAATTTTTAGCAAACATCATCTTATTATATTCTTAATTTAATAAACATGAAAAGAGTAACAGGCCTAGGAGGTATCTTCTTCAAATGCAAAGATCCTAAGCAGCTTAAAAGCTGGTATCAAAAACACCTAGGTATTAACGCTGACCAATATGGAGGTTCGTTTCGTTGGCGAAAGTTTGATGAACCAAATCAGGAAGCCTCTACCTCTTGGAGTCCTTTTCCAAATAATACTAAACATTTTGAGCCTTCAAAAAAGGAATTCATGATCAATTATAGAGTCGAAAACTTAAAGGAACTTCTTGTTGTTCTAGAGGAGGAAGGCGTTGAAATAGTGGGAGAAATGCAGCAGTTCGATTATGGGAATTTTGCTCATATATTAGATAGTGAAGGGAATAAGGTAGAATTGTGGGAACCAAAAGACGCTGGATTCAAGGACTACTTTACAGACGAGAATTCAAATTATTAGGGAATGCAAAAAGTACAAGTTAAAGATCTCGGAAAAATTGATTACCAAAAAGCCTGGGATTATCAAGGCGAATTGTTGCAGGAACTGGTTGCCATAAAAAGGTCAAACCGAACCCTGAAAGAGCGCAACGAAGTGCCAATGCCTCAGAAACATTATTTTCTGTTCTGTGAGCACTTACCGGTTTATACCCTTGGCAAGTCAGGTTCTATGGATCATTTACTTTACAATGAAGAACAACTAAAAGCAAACGACATTTCTTTCTACAAAATAAACAGAGGAGGGGATATTACTTATCATGGCCCTGGACAAGTCGTCGGTTACCCGATTTTCGACTTAGATGAATTCTTTACAGACGTTCATAAGTATGTTCGGTATATTGAAGAAGCAATTATAAGAACACTAAAAGACTTTGGTCTAGAAGCAGGAAGGGTAGAAGGGTATACTGGAGTATGGTTGCCCGGTAATGACGTTTTGCCAGAACGAAAAATTTGTGCGATTGGGGTCCACCTTAGTCGATGGGTAACGATGCATGGTTTTGCACTTAACGTAAATACAGATTTGAAATATTTCAATAATATCGTTCCTTGCGGAATTGCTGACGATAACAAAGCTGTGACAAGTATGGCTGTAGAATTACAAAGAGATGTTGATATGGATCAAGTACGTAAGAGTATTGTTAGACACTTTTCGGATTTATTTGAATTTGAGAAAATTGAGGAGCAGGAGGTCGTTTAGAGGTTTTATTTTTTTTGAAATGCTCTTAACCTTGATCAAAGACCTTCAGTCCTTTCCCAAAGAGATCACTACCAGTATCTCCTCTTTCTATTTCTAGTTTGCTACAAACTTCATTTCCAATTTCCATCCCAAGATCGTGATAAGCAGACCACTGCGCTTCATCAAAAAACTGATCAGAGGTAGGCTCATGTGGAAACTTAGGATGATAAGTCCGATACATATAACTATCTAACTGTTGCTTGCCTTTAATCACTTTTTCTACTTCTCCTTCACGTACCAATCGCTTAACCATATTCTTTATATTCCGAAGGTTGAAACTTTCTGGTTCTGTCAATGCAGATTTAACATAAATCAAAACTCCATCATAGTCTGAGTGGTAAGCCCCTTTCAAGCCTTTGATTTTTGCGACTACAAAATACCGTTTAGAGAAGCCCTTTGTTATGTCGGGGCGAATGACATCTTGTGGTTTTGCATCGTCGTGAAATTGAATATCTATCCCCATTTCATTTCTAGCCCTAACAACAAGATTACGTAAATCTTCAAATTCAAAATCAGGATCTGCCCCTGCATCAATACCAATGATGACTTTTGTTTTTCTACGCAATAATTCATAAATACCCAGGTTCTC
>JBGCDT010000330.1:0-9042 GCA_045105695.1 Saprospiraceae bacterium
GACGAAACCTCCGAAGGATTACTGTTGCTAACGACCGATGGAAAAGTCAGTGAAGAAATTAGAAGCAATAAAGTAGACAAAGAATACTTCGCTCAGTTAGATGGCGAAATTAGTGTGGAGGCGATCCAACTATTAAGAGAGGGAATAGTAATATCAGTCAATAAAAAGAAGTACAAAACATTGCCTTGTGAGGTTCGACTATTGAATCCAGCTCCGGTTTTTGAAGCACGCACTAAAAAAATCAGAGACGAAAGACATGGCCCAACAACCTGGGTTTCGATAACCATCCGCGAAGGAAAGTTTAGGCAAGTGCGTAAGATGACTGCCGCTGTTGGATTTCCGACCTTACGGCTTTTACGAGTCAGGATTGGGAATATTCAATTGGGGGATATGAAACCTGGAGATGTGATAGAAGTCAAAAATTTTGAATCAGAAAAAATTAAGTGACTCGTTTTCAGTATTTACTTCAACATCAGCTCCGCCTCCTTAATTGCCGTATACATATCCTCACTCACTTTATCAATTTTACTTTGCTCACTTTTTAGGTATTCTAGCTTCTCTGCCACCGTTGCCTCTTTAGGGATTTTGAATTCCGCCATCCAGCTCATCATTCCTTCGTCAGCGTCATCCAGCATTGTTATGATCTGACGATAGTTGGCCTTTGTTAGTTCTGTTACCCCATCAGCTCTCATTTTCTTATTGATCTTTTTTCTCAGCCGATGTATGGTTCCCATCTCCGGCATCACTTTATCATGAACTGCCATGACTGACTCACGGGCCGCTTCGACTTTAGGTTCATGTTTAGTACAACTTGACAATACAAATAAAACAGAGAGGAAAGAGAGTAGAATTGATTTCGCAGACATAACTCAGGTTTTTAATTAGTTAAACACTATGCAAATGTATTGTTACATTCTATCATTCCATAAAAAAGCAGATTGAAAATTACACGAAATGTGTTTTTTCCAATCTGCCTTTTATGATAAATCTAAATTTTCTATTTTGCGAAGTAGCAAGAATGAATTGCTACCGTGTGTAAATCAGCCCATAAAGATTCTTTTTCAAAACTAACAGAAACCAAATCCCACCACGCCCCAAGAAAACCCCATCCACCTCATCTCCCAATCCACCTCATCCACCTTTTAAAAAAATCAATCAAACAAATTCTCATAAGAGTTATCAGAGCTATCTGTATTCCTTAGCTTCTCAGGAGTAGCCCTTGGCGCATTCAAATCCAAACCTGCATCATCACCCATCAACATCAAGTCAGATTCCTTTTCAAATTTCTCCAACATCTTCAGACCTTCCTCCTCAAAAACACCATTTTGTAAATCTACAGAGTTCATAAAATTAGCAGACATGTCCATGAAGCGTTCCATTTCCCCGACCTTGTTGGCTACATCATCAGCAATGACTTCCATCGCAGAATCGAACATCGCACGCTTATCTGGATCACCAGAGATGACACTCATTGCAGAAGTCATCGCAGAGTGAGAAGCGCGAATGGCTTTGCGCTCTTGTTCTTTTAGTTGCACCTGATCTTTAGTGTCTTCTAAAAGGATCTCAGAATTTTGATACATCTTAGAAAGAATCTTGTGCATCACATCCATCTTTTGGGTCAGTGCTTGGTATTTTGCATTGGTCTCTTTGAGTCGAGCAGCCTTACGAGTAGACAACATCAGTTGTTGTTGGTTATTTTTCTTACGAGCCATGCTAGCCAACTTCATATTGTTGTCGATCTCCTTTGAGTTTTCCGCCATGATGTTTTGCAACTTACGCATCTGACCTCGGAGACTTCCAATTTGCTTACTCATTTTACGTAAGTTGTCCTGCAAGTCTTCTACATAGGATTTCAAAATTCCAATAGGATCAATGTTGACAAAAAGACCGGTCACCCAACGCATCACGCTCTTGTACATATAACCAACTAGGTTTCTCATCTTTGGATCTAACACCATGTACACGATGACAGCGAGTACAAGCAGCATACCACTGAGGTAAAGAATATTTGACATAGCAGCGAGAATAGCTGGAAGTGCTGTCACTACCAAAAATCCTCCTCCTGCAATGATGGCTGCTAAGAAGATTGCCCCAGTCACTCCCTCCGGCCTGCTCCAAAAGGACTTCTGTTTGAAATTATCTGTATTGATTGGATTTACGCTTGACATATGTATTGTTTTTTTTAATTAGGTTGATAGGGTAGTTGAGCTTGATAAGGTAGATAGGGTTTTTAAATAGAGAGAACCGTATCTATCTCATCCACCTAATCGGCCTCATCCACCTTTTAAAAATCTAAAGGTTCTCCCGAATATTCAAAATATCCTTATCGATCTGATTCAAAAGACTCTGGTGGGCCTGCTCAAAATTACGATGAATATTCTGAATTTTGGTAACTTCTGATTGAATGGTAGAATCGGCAGAATCTATCGTTGCCTGATGTTTTTCAATTTGAGATTCTAGTTGTTGAATTTTTTCTTTGTAATCACTGACTTGTTTCTTGAGGCGTTCTATTTCTAACTTCTTGCCTTCTACACGAGCCTTTACGCGACTGTCCATCGCTTGCTGAAATTTATTCATTTCTCCAGCGAGTATGCTCTTGTAATGTTGCGCAGTTTCTATGAGTTTGTTTTTAGTCAAGCCCATCGTCTGTGCAGTTACAAAGGCAGATTTTATGGAAGTCGGTTCATCCATGTTCATCCGCTGCAATGCGCCCAGAGATTGTTTGAATTCCAAATAATCAAAACCTGGAAGGTTCGCATTGTTCAGTGCCCTCGTCAAAGTATCAACAGACTTTTGATCCAGTCCGTGCATCTCTCCGAAAATAATTTTTAAGTCTTTTGCCATTTTCTAAAAATAGAATTTTATTTAAAATGAAAGATTGCTTTTCCACAATCGTTGATTTTTCCTTTCGCAAACTGAGCCTCTCTGACCGATTGTTTTGCCAATTCAATTAGTGAACTATTAAAAGTCGTAGAACCCAGTTGAGTAAATTTCGCCGAAGATACATTTCCCTCCGCATCTACACAAAATTTTATAGCTACCTTTCCCTTCGCCTCGTAATTCGTTTTGATCACTGGAGGATTGAACACCCCACGATCAACTAATTCCTGATCTAAAGTCACTGCTACCGATTCGTTAATTGCTCCAGACGCCACCACATCTTCGGAATCTAAATCATAAACTTCCAATCTCGATGTATTGGTATTCTCCTCATAAGAAGAAATCCCTTTTGTGGTAAATGTTCCTCCGTCGCTCCTTTCCATTGGAGCTTCATTCATAGAGAAAGTCAGTGGCGCATTTTGGGTCTCATTCAACAGAACCATGACCAATTGCTCTAAAGCCAATTGATATTGTGCCTTCAACTTCGGTTCGCTAAGCTGCTGCAAATCTCGCTTCCGCAAATCTTTTACGGTTTTTGGAGCCGCTTTGTTAGGAATACAAACATAGATCGGCGTTTCCGTATCTCGTTGCAAAACCAAAAGGACGGCCTGCACTTTCGTGAATCCATTTTTATACAAACCAATGAATTCCGTCTCCGCAGTGGGAGCAGCCAATGGCTTTATCACGTAGCCTTCTTTCGAGGCGTCAAGCCCCATGGATTGTTGATAAGCATAACCTTTGGTCAGATAGCGATACTCTTCAAGAGTCGTCCCATCCTGCGCCATAGCCACCACTGGAATCAACAGTAGACTAAGAAAGATGTTCGCACTATTTTGTAGAAGCTTTGTTAGAATTGTTTTCGTCATAAGATCAGCGGTGAATTTGCACTCAATATATTGAAATTGTGGGAGAAGTTCGACGAAGGGGAGATTTTTTAGGGTATATATATTGGTGGATGGGGCTGATAAGGTGGATGGGGTAGTTGAGGTTCCTTTTGTACGTGATAAGAAAACCTTATCCACCTCATCTGCCTTATCTCCTCATCGACCATTTATTAAAGCCACTCCACACCACTCCCATCTCTATCCTTCTGTACCTGTAAAATATTCGGAAAGTAATCTTTAATCGACTCGATGTGAGAGACAATGTATATCTGACGATATTGCTCCTTCAGTAAATCTAGAGCACTTAGGATTTCGAAGCGACGGCCTTCGTCCTGTGAGCCAAAGATCTCATCAAAACAAAGCAAACTCATCGCTGCTGAAGAACCGGAGAGTTCTGAAATCGCTTTACTAATTCCAATACGCAAACATAGATTAGCTAGATCTACTTCGCCCCCAGAGAAACGAGTGATCGGATACTCTTTGCCATTATCGAAAATATGGAACTCAAAGTTTTCGTTGACAGCGATACTTTCATAGCGACCTTTGGTAATTTGAGTGAAGAGGTGACTAGCATGCTGGCCTATGATGGGACGAACTTTGTTTAACGCGGAGGATTTGAACTTTGAAAATGTAACATCTAATGCTTCCAGTTCATCCAAGTCCGTTTGTTGTTTTTGGATGGAAGCGAGGGTGTCGTTGTGGTGTTTTAAAGTGTTCTGAACGTTTTGGATTTGGTTGTTGATATCGTTGAGAATTTCCTTTTGTTGGTTGTGAGCAGAGAGGGCTTCGTCGCGTTCTGTTTCTGCGGTGGATTGTGCTTTGTGCGTCTCTTGATATTTACTTTCGCTAAATTTTAAAGCTTTCAATTCTTTCGTCTTTTCAGAGATGCTGGCTTTGCCTTTTTTGATGCGTTCGAGCAACTGCTTTTTGGCTTCTTCTTCCTCTGGAAGTTTTGCCGCTTCGTCTAATTTTGAACGGTACTCAATGTAAGTGTTTCTGAAGTTTTCGATCTCCGTTTTTGTATTGTTATATAGACTAAGATCGAAGTCTATTTTTCCCAGTTCTTTAATTTGTTCCTCATAACTTTTGAAGTTGTTCAGAGTTTTAACCAATTGGTCTTCTAACTGCTGCTTTTGTTTTTCCTGAGCTTCTAGTGTTGCTAAAAAGGAGGCCGCTTTTTGTCGGGATTCCTGCTGCTCTTCCACCGCTGATTGGAGTTGGTCTCGTTGTTTTTTTTCAGCTTCAGCGGTGGTTGTTAATTGTTGTAATTGTTTTGTTATGAGCTCATCAATATCCTTTTGGAAGCGCTGTAAAGTGGTATCATAGGAATCTATCAGAGGCTGAAAACAAGTAGGACATTCCGCATCTTTTCCAAGGCTATTAATCTGCGCAATCTGTTGCTCTCGCTCTTTGACTTTAGATTGAATAACACTGATTTCAGATTGTGCCTTCTGTAAAGTATCATTGCTGTTTTTGAGTGCTAACTGGTTCTCCTTAAGTGATTTGTCTAGCTCAGCGATGTGTAGTTTTCCTTTCTGAATCCGATCAGGAATTGCTTCCATAGCTTTAAGGTTGGCTTCGTATTCTTTTATCTGTTTATCAATTAGATGCTGTTGCTCTTGCAATCGTTTGGCTTTTTCATGCTGCTCTTTTTGGCTTTCTAATTTGGCAAAAGCTTCTTTCTGTTTTTCAAAAGCTACGATCTTAGGTTCCTGTTTTTTGAGTTCCTTTTGAAGGTCTTTCAACTGCTTGATTCGGAGGTCGTGTTCTTCGTCTCTGCTTTGTAAATTTTCAATGCCCGTTTCATAGCGAGTGAGTTCAGTAATGATGTCGTTATGAGCTTTGTATAATTTATTTTGCGCTTCAAAATCAGCCTGTGCTTTTTTGTAAGACTCTTGTTTTTTCTGAACAGCTTTGTCCAGTTTGTCTAATTCTTTTTGTGTATTTGACTGTTCTTTATTTTTTGATTTTAAATCCTTTTCTAAGCTTTCTAACTCTTCCGTTTCGAGCAATAATTCTGACTTTCCTTTGATGCGATTCTTGGTACTATTTCGGTCTTCGCGAACGATGTTTTGGATCTTATCCAGTTTGTCCAGACCAACCATTTTTCGGACCATCTTCCGACGCTCTTCTCCTTTGGTATTGGAGATTTCTCCTAGCTCTTTTTGACCTGAGAAAATAGAACGCGTGAAAGCTTCCTTGTCCATTCCGATCAGCTTTTCTACTTCGCGGGTAACTGGTGTGGCGCCCGTTGCCAAGGACTCTTCTTTGTGGTTGTACAAATGTGCGTGATGTGTCAGTGATTTTCCTCTGTATTCTCTGACCACTCGGTACAATTTATTTTGCACCTCAAATTCCAGGGCCAGACTGACCGCCTTTTTCTGCTCCACCCAACTCGAACGAATCAGACTTTTCTCTCCTCGGATATCTCCAAAGAGACAGACTAGGACACCTTCAAAAATAGTAGACTTCCCAGCTCCATTTCGACCAACGATACCCGTAAGCCCTTCTTTGAAATCCAATTCCAAAAGTTGATACTGCTTATAATTTTTTAACGTAAGTGTGCGTAGAATCATCTGTTTTTATATTCACCAGTTTCGTACAAATCAAAATATAATCGCGCTCGGTCAGCAATGGCTTTGGCCTTGTCTTCATCCGTAAATTCTCCTGCAATAAAATCTGTCATCTGTTTTTCCAAACTCTCAAAATCCTGCTGCTGAAATTGCTGTTGGTTGAACTCATCTTTGAACTTTCGTTTCACTTGAATGTGAATGGCATCTGGCATTAGCTCATACAACTTCCGATTGGACAACTGAATAGACTGCGTCACTTTAATATCATGAAAATACAAACTCAGCAAAGCTCCTTTCAAGTTATTTTCTTTAGCGAAAGCGATGATTTCTTTTTCAATATCATTCACTTCTTTGTCTAGACATTTTTCAATATCCAGTCTAAACCAAGCTCTCGTTTTTATAGGGATAAACTCAGGAGGACAAAGCTTTCCTTTCTCCAGTTTCAACATACAATAGCCTTTTTCTTTGCCCGCTTCTGTATCGCTCATCCGCTCTGTAGAGCCTGAATACCAGCCATTTGTGAGTTTGGAAACCTTTTGGAAATTATGCCAATGACCTAAGGCTACGTAGTCGAATTGGTTCAAGACATCCAGTCGTTCTTTAGGGTACAATTGCTCCCCGTATTCCTCCATCAGATACTCTTTCCCAATAGAAGTGTGTAGCATCATAATGTTCATCTTACCTTCTATCGGAGCTATTTTATCCATCTCTCCTAACAATACTTTTCCGTCATTGATGTGAGGCAAACCATGGATCACCAAATCGCCAAATTCCACCTTTTCATAACCCTGATTAAAAATCGGAAAAACATTTTTGATGGTCTTGAAAGCTTGTAGAATCGGAGAGGTATAAATGGTCCGTGGCGTGGAATGATTTCCAGCAATAATGACTATTGGAATGTCTGCATCTGATAATCGTTGCAACTGCTCCAAGGCCTCAATCATAGGCCGATTGGCAGGCGAAGGCCGATGAAAAAAATCGCCAGAGTGAATCACTAAGTCCGGTTTTCGCTCAATGGCTTCGTCAATCACTTGTTTGAAGGAATCGTAAAAATCTTGCTCGCGTAGATTAATACCAGCAGCAGTGACGCGATCCAATTCATTATAACCAAGGTGAGTATCTGAGAAATGTAGTATCGTCAATGTATTATTGTTTTTTGCAAAAGAACTGATTTTTAATCAGATAAGAAAATAGGTGCCCTAATGGTATTTCAATCAAATTAATTATATTTGGAATATTATCTTACAACTAAAACGAACTGCAATGAAAAACCAATTTTTACAACTTTTCTTTTGTGTCGTAGTATTTGCAAACATAAATGCACAATCAAATCTTACAGTTGATCAGAGCTACACTGTAGAGGAGATGGTCATGGACTTTTTTAATCATCCTGAGATTACGATCTCGAACGTTGATTACACAGGAGTTGAAGCGTCTTATGGTTTTTTCGATAGCGGCGAACCTGATGAAACGGCCTTAGAAGTAAATGCTGGAATAATCATAAGTACAGGTGATGCGATAGATGCGATTGGGCCAAATCAGAGTTCTTCTACTTCAACCAATATGGGAGGAGGTTCAGACCCGGATCTTGAGGCATTACTTTCTAATGGTGGACCTGTAAATGATGCTGCAGTTATTTCTTTTGACCTCACTGTAGCTAGTACACTTGAATTGGATTTTAGTTATGTCTTCGGATCTGAAGAATATTGTGAGTTTTCTGGGAGTAATTTCAATGATATTTTTGGATTCTTTGTCAGTGGGCCTGGAATAGCAGGTACCTTTTCTAACGGAGGAGTAAACATAGCAACGATTCCTGGTTCAACGAATGGAGACTTTGTTAGCATAAACAACATCAATCAAAACATAAATACAGATTTGTTTATTCCAAATAGAGAAGACGCTTTTGGAAATGGTTGTGGAGCGGAGATAGATATGGAGAACATGGAATATGATGGTTTTTCTGTAGCATTAGATGCAAGTTTTATGGCTTTAGAGGGCGAGACTTATCATATCCGATTAGCCTTGGCTGATGTTTCGGATGGAATTTTTGATACTGGAATATTTCTGGGGTTTAATTCCTTGAGTACAGACTCTCTCCTTACTCCTCCCGCCCAATTTTCCGCTTCAAACACAATTACAAACGGAGCCGAGTTTACCAACGAATCAAAATATGCAACTTCCTACTTATGGGATTTCGGAAATGGAACATCTTCAACAGAGAAGAACCCAGGAGTTGTTACTTACGCAGCGGCAGGTACTTACGAAGTTACTTTAACTACGCAGAACTATTGTTGCACAGATGTTTATACGCAGATGATTACAGTGGAAGAGGTGGGACTGAGTACCAGCGTTTCCACTTCTAATAATCCGCTGCAATGCCCAGGTGATTCCAACGCGAGTTTTGATTTGTCAATCAATGGTGGTTCACCTCCGTATACTATAGATTGGGAACAGGGCAATGTAGATCCTGAAAATTTACCTGCCGGATTTTACCAATACACGATTACTGACGACGGAGGACAAACACTTTCAGGTCAGTTTGAAATAATGTCACCTGACAATTTCTCAGGTGAGGTTGCGAGTACGCCTGATATTGATCAACAAGGAAATGGTAATGTCGAAATTTTGTTAGAAGGAGGAACAGAACCTTATACTTACTCATGGTCTACTGGAGCCACTACTGCTATTGTAAATGATTTGGCAGC
>JBGCDT010000331.1:0-4826 GCA_045105695.1 Saprospiraceae bacterium
CAAAATTTACTGACCTATAGCGACCTTCACCTGGAGCATGAATGAAAATTGCATTATCAATAATTTGTAAATCATGCTCTGAGTTCCAATAAGAGAATGGAAGATCTTCCGTATTCCAAGAAGCTCCATCGTCAAACGAAATGTGAAGTTTTTGTCCAAGCCATGAAGTAGCGCAAACCAATCCGTTTTCTCCAACAGCAACATCTTCATAGTTATATATTGTTGAGGGTAGGTAATTTGAGTTATTCCAGCTTTGTGAAGCTTCATCAAATTTTGAAAGCCCAATTCCTGTAGCAGCCCAAAGGTTGTAGCCATCGTGAGCCATGTTGTAGACAGCTGCCGAATTAATACCTTGATTTGACAATACAAATGATTGAGAAGAATCATCCCAACGATAAACGCCATGGTTAAAGCTTGCAAACAGATAAGAACCATTGATTGTTGCTAGTCCTATAAAATCAAGATTTTGTGTTGATTCGGGAAGTTCAGACCATGTTACTCCAAAATCTGTGGAAAAAGAAACACTATATAGTCCTTTTCCGACCACTATATTATCATCTAAAGCCAGCTTGTCAATTTCAATAGTGTTCGGAATAGAATCCCAGCTCAGACCGTCATCATGTGAATGCCACAGCTGCTCTGAATTAGCAATTATAATATGATCATCTTGGCCGATGATTTTTCCTCTGGGTAACTTATTTCCTGTTTGTGGATTAATAAGTTCTGTCCAGTTTTCACCATTGCTGTCTGTACGCCAAAAACCACCATAGTTGCCTATGTAAAGCCTTTCATTGAAGGAGTACACGTCGGATAAACTCGTAGTTGGAGTTGGGATAGTATCCCAAGTTAGACCTTCATCCTGAGAGCGGTAAAGTTTATCCTGCCAATTGACGGGGACATAAATACCGTGACTACACCATGTAATATTGGTAATTGAATTTGATTCTAAAGGGTGGTTTACCGTTTGCCAGCTTGATCCATTATCATCACTTATTTTTAATAAACGAGGATAAAAAGGATGGTAGATATTTCCCTGAAAAGCTTGTGCTACAAGTTTTTCTCCATATGCTGCAATTGGCCATAAAGCTGGTTCGGGTATTTTTTCCCAATTAATACCATCATCAGTTCTGTACAGGAAGTATTCATCTGGATAGAAAGCGTAATTATCATTGTTATACATATACCATGTCGCCCCACCTTCAGGGCCTTCCGTATGATCCCAAATAAATTGTGCTGAAATAATGGTACTAGAAAAAAGAACAAAGAAAAGTAGTAAACTTTTTTTCATGATAGGATAGTTTTAGTGATCTGCTTTATATTGTAACAGGTAGTTTATTATAGCTTTTAAAACTGCTAATCAGAAGAATGCTGATATGCAATATTGTCAATATATGAAGATATATTGACACTTTGTAATTATTCAGAGGTTTACAGTCTCTTTAGGTTGGGCTGCAAGTTTCTTAGTTCAATTCGTACCACAATTTTAATACAGCCCAATTTTTTATTCGTGGCTGAAATGTTACGAAAACAATTACTTTATAAAGAAAACAAACCTCAGAAACAGATTTCAATCTGTCCAGTGATGATGTACCATTATTTTTTGTGTAATACTTCGTTGAATTTTTTTCAAAAAACCACTCTTCAAAGTAGGTCTTTTACGAAGCTAACTGTATTCATAATATCAACCTTAATTAACAAAACGATATCATGGAAAAATTCAACAGTTATTTTAGTATTACACAAAAAATAATTTCAGAATCTTTACGCTCCTTGAAAAGTCATAACCTGCTCTCCCTCTGGTCTCTTCGACAAGCTCAGAGGAGGTCGTTACGGTCAGTACTTTTCAAGGCAGATTCTGAAGTTAATTTTTCGTTGTTGCTTATTAAAACAACCCTTCTGTTTTTGCTAACAATCCCAATCTTCACTTGTACCAGCTGTAGTGACGACTCCGAAGACATAGACGAAATTGAAGAACCTATTGCACCCGAAGAAGCCGATCTAACGCATTTACCCTTAGGTGGGTCATTGGTTCTTCGGAGAGACCAAGGAGTTATGAATCCACTTTTAGAGCACCTATGGTTATGTGGGCTTCCACCGGATGGCGCTGGAAATGACGATGCAAGTGATTGGTTAAACAGTGATAGCACCTGGGATTATACCCAAAAACCAATTGTAGAAGGCGATGTATTATGGGATAGCGAATTCGATATCACCCTGGATGGAAATGGAAATCGCGTCATTACCGGGAATGCCCTTCCGGACCATCCGACAGGTATCTTCCCAATAGATCCGACGAGTGTTGCTTATCAGTACGATCGTAATCCTAATATCATTACTTCTCATGAGGTGCTATATACTTTTCCAGCAATACCGGAAGTGGCCGATGAGCCGAGTTGTGTAACCTTTGGGCCATCAGGTATTTCACTTACAGGAAGTGCGATATATCATGGTGCTTCTACACTTGGAAACGATGCCGCCGCTCACGAAATTTTGGATAGATTCGGAGGTCATACGGATGGTACAGAAACCTATCATTATCATTATTTAGCGGAAGATCTTGAAGATCATATTCATCCACATGTCGAAGGTCATTCCGGACTTATGGGGTATATGTTGGATGGTTTTGGTATTTATGGTCCTCGTGGTGAGGATGGTGAAATACTTTGGTCTAAGGATTTAGATGAATGTCATGGGCATACGCATCCTGTTCTTTGGGATGGCGAAATGGTTGATCTATATCATTATCATTGGACCTATGATTTTCCATATACTATTGGTTGTTTCAAGGGGACACCTAACTAAGAAATAGAATTTAATTCTATGCGATATTAAATGACTTCAACTCAATAACACAACATTACCTTCAACTACCCTTGATATGAAATTTAGACTTCTACCCGTACTACTAATCTCCTTTTTTAGTTTGCAATTCGTTATCAATGATTTAGTAATCCTTAATGAGGAACCAGATTTACCTTCAACGCCTTACAATTATATTGATATAGTTTTACCTACTCATCTGACTACTAATGCGCTAAACGGTCCTGGACAAAATGCAGCAGTTGACAACGATAATACACCAGCCGATAATCCAGTCACCAACGAAGGAGCAACGCTTGGACGAGTACTATTCTATGATAAAAATTTAAGTGCTAATCAGACGATTTCTTGTGCCTCTTGCCATAGTCAAGCAAAAGGGTTTTCTGATGATAATGTGCTTAGTATTGGTTTTGAAGGAGACTCAACAAGAAGGCATTCTATGGGCTTGACCAACGCCGTGTGGTATGATAGAGGAAGGTTTTTCTGGGATGAAAGAGCGGAGACTT
Source organism: Saprospiraceae bacterium (assembly GCA_045105695.1). Lineage (GTDB taxonomy): Bacteria > Bacteroidota > Bacteroidia > Chitinophagales > Saprospiraceae > CALGLS01. Next base: position 3,327 of record JBGCDT010000331.1, read on the forward strand.
TAGAGGATCAAGTATTAATGCCTTTTCAGGATTCCATAGAAATGGGTATGACATTGTCGGGATTGATAAGTGCTATTGAAAATGAATCTTACTACCCTTCGCTTTTTGAGGAAGCATTTGGAACAACGGAAGTTAACGCCGATAGAATTGGAAAAGCATTGGCACAATTTATCAGAAGCATGGTGAGTGTTAATAGCAAATACGATACAGGTAGAGCAGAGGTCGGTATTCCAACCGCAGACTTCCCCAATTTTACAGAAAGTGAAAACAATGGTAAGACTTTATTCTTTCTGCCTAAATTTCTGGGAGGTTTGAGTTGTGTCGGATGTCATTCTACAGAAGCCTTTATTAATCCAGATGCAGGAACGACCAATAACGGTTTGGATTCGGTATCTACGACAGATTTGGGCGTTTATGAGGCAATTCCTAATCCTGCATTTTTAGGCGCTTTTAAAGTTCCGTCTTTAAAAAACATTGGCTTGACAGCTCCTTATATGCATGATGGAAGGTTTGCTACATTAGAGGAGGTCATTGATCATTATAACAGCGGAGTTCAAAATCATACAAACTTAAATAGCTCATTGATGGACGACGGACTCCCACAACAACTGAACTTAACTGAAATAGAAAAAGAGGATGTAATTAATTTTTTAATGACATTGACAGATAGTGTGTTGATGAATGATGTCAAATTTAGTGATCCATTTAATATTCCTCTGCCAATAGAATTGTTGTCTTTTACTGCTCGCTTAATCGATAATGAAGAAGTTCTTCTGCATTGGTCAACTTCGTTCGAATTAAATACTGAAAAATATGTTATTCAAAAAAGTAAAGACGGACGTAGTTTTGAGAATATTGGAGAAGTGAGGGCTGCTGGGGAAAGCCGCATCGTCGAGGAATATAGTTTTATTGACAAGACTCCTTTGAATGGGCAATCTTATTATCGCTTTGAGCAATTGGACTTTGATGGAAGAATAACATATTCTCCAATTGTACACATTCTTAATGAGGAGATAAAAGAAATAAATGTTTATCCGAATCCTTTAATTGAAGGCTCGAATTTATTCGTCGAATCGGAAAGTGAACTCCCTGTTCAGATTGAGTTATATACAGGGCAAGGGGAATTAATATTATCTGAATTGTTGTCTGATAATGTTCTTAACTTGTCACGTCTAAATTCGGGAATATACTTTTATAAGATTTATAATAGAGAGGTGAGCACTAGAGGGAGATTGTCTATACAGTGATAGAAACTAACCTAGCTTATAAGAATATAGGCTGCTTTGGAAATAAAGCGGTGTTTTTGAAAAGTAAAAAAACACTACGGCAAAACAGCAATATCCCCTTTCTCAAAAAAAGTATACATCCCTACAAACTCCGCCCTAGGATCCACAAATTGCTGATTGATCAAATTCCTAGCCGCCTGTCCCTGAGGACTTTGAACCCCAATCTGAGTGATGATCTGTCTTAAGAAACGATAGTTAAGTAAGCTGCGATAGC
>JBGCDT010000332.1:0-3235 GCA_045105695.1 Saprospiraceae bacterium
ATGAGCGCACTGATATCCTAGAGGAAATGTACCTTGAGGATTGGAGTGAAACACCCGGGTGGAGGACGATTCCCAAGAAAGTAAGGTTAGAATTCCAGGCTGAAAAGCTATCTCAGGAAGCAAACTCTGAAATTTATGACAGTGCTCTCATGCTGTATTTGAAAGATAAACTTCGCGCTGTTTCAAATAGTTATTTAATCACAGAGCTTGCCAAAATAGGGCTTGAAGTAGCTGAAATCATTGGTGATCCAATTAAGTTATTCCCATGCCCATGTTGTGGTAGTAGGACACTGGATGAGCTTGCTTCATTTGCTATTTGTCGTGTTTGTTGGTGGGAAGATGACGGGCAAGACAACCATAATGCCGATGTAGTAATGGGTGGGCCGAACTATGGATTTAGCCTGGCACAAGCTCGCCACAACTATTAAACCAAGGCATTTACGATCCATCCAGAGAAGATCTGATTAAATTTAAAGAGCCAGAAGATATGTATGTGAAAGGGAGATTGTTTAAACTTTCAAGCACCAATACTGTGCTTGAAGTTGAAAGTTAACTCTACTGTTATAGCTGAAGTCATATTGAAATGCAGATTTAAACATGAGTGGTGCGATGATAGTTATATGTACTCAAACAAGATGACAGGCTTTTAATGTTTTGTCACAATTTTTTTATTAAGTATTAATTATCTTGATAGATAGCAATCATGTACAATTAATAAAATATTATATGTTGAGAGAATTTCAATGCCTGCACCTGACTTTAAACAAAAGACAGTTGATTTAATAGCATACCGATCCGCATACATATGCGCCAACCCAGGTTGTAATAGGCTGACTGTTGCTCCGTCTCTTACTGATACTGGTTCCAAAATAAAGATTGGTGAAGCAGCTCACATACACGATGCGAGAAAGGGAACAATTCGATTCAAAAAGGGTATGTCACCTGAGTATCTTGCAAAACCAGAAAATGGAATCTGGCTTTGTGCTAGTTGCCATACAGAAATTGATAAGAATCAAGGAAAAGGTTATCCCGCGGAAGTCTTAAAACAATGGAAGAGTGATCACGAAAATTTAATCTCTGAGTTGTTGAAAAAACACAAAAGCCCTCTACCTCTGATAAGGAGATTTACGAACGATTGCATCCTAGCTCAAAATATCGTTGATGTTATTTCGAATAAGGGAGTTTTTCACCAAGGGTATCATCTTGAAAACCTTGACCACGTCATCTTGTCAGTAAAAGAGGTTCGAGAGGAGTTGCTCAAATTAGGTAAAAAAATTGATTTTGAGCAAAAGCTGAGAAAAATAAATGAAGATCTAAAAAAGGAGCTAAAGGAATTCATGAACCAGACTTCGAATTATCCTAGCTACTTTGAATCACATATGGATATCCTTAGGAAGAAAGTCGGAATATCCCTCCGTGTATTACGTGATGAATTTGGGTGTAAAGTACAAGGGTCAATCACTCAGATTATGCCATGACAAAGAGCATGGAGACAAAGTCGATTGGTAATACACTTATATCTGACCAGACTTCTTACTAAATGACTCATTGGATGGAGTTAATCAAATTAACACACCCTAGAAGCAATTATATTAAACTTGATTTGTAAATTATTTATTAAAATATGGAAACAGAATTTCTAGGAGCCAGAGCTTCAAACACAGGTGATGATTTTCATGAGTGGTGGGCTCTTCGTTTAGCACTAAAATTACTAGCGCCAGATACACCATTGACTTCTGTAACAGTTGAGGGTGTAATTATTGATAATAAGAAAGGAAAAAAGTTAACAGAATGGGATTCCGTTGATTGTGGCTTGTTTTACGGCGGCCATACGATAGAAAGAGCTGAAAAAATTGTTTTTGAACAGTTAAAGTATTCCGCATCAACTCCTGAAAAGAACTGGACCGTTTCGGAGCTAACCAGTTCCAAGTCAAAGTCTTCAAACAACAGTATTATCAAAGGACTCGCTGACTCATTTTATGCCATATTAAAAGCTCGGCCAGATCTAATAAGTGCATGTGCACTATCAATTAGGCTAGTCAGTAATCGTCCTATTGGTGCCGACCTCCTGAAATCACTTTCTGATGACAGTAACAAGAAACATGAAACGCTAAGAGTCGCAAGTGGCCTCAATAAAAAAAATTTCAAGAAATTTATAACGCTCTTTGACTTTTCTGATTGTGGTACGGGATCTCGCTTTGCGCAAGAAGAAAATGCAATTAATGAAATTTTAAACCTTACTCAAAGTGCTGATCGAGGATTTGTACTGGATTTGAAAGATCGTGTTCACAAGTTGATGTTACCAGAGGGTACTGGAAGTTATATTACAAGAGAAACAGTATTGACATGGATGAATGTGTCTGACCCTCTTGCTTTATTCCCATGCCCTTCAAGACTCAAATCGATAGAAAAACCTGTTAAAAGAAATGCTGCTGTTGAAATACAATCTGCTATGGTCGCGGGTGATCAATTTATTTGCCTACATGGCGAAGGCGGAAGTGGTAAGACGACTTTAATTAAACAGGTTGAAACCCTGTTGCCTGAAGGCTCGGTCATGATTACATATGACTGTTATGGGGCGGGCACTTATATGGATAGTGAAGCCTATCGGCATAGAGGTAAAGACGCCTACCTGCAAATAATCAATGAAACCTCGGCTCGATTGCGATTGCCATTGTTGATTAGCCAGGATAATTCTTTAGATTTTATTAAGGCTTTATCGTTAAGAATAGAGAGTGCAAGCAGAGTTTTAGAGGCGCAAGAAGATAATGCATTGTTGGTCGTCGTTATTGATGCTGCGGACAATTCTGTTACGGGTGCAAAGCAGTGTAAACCGGAAGAAATCAGTTTTGTCCATGAGCTAATTAAAATAGGTAATTTACCAAGCAATGTAAGGTTAATGATCTCTGCGAGAACTGGGCGTTTGGATTCCTTATCTATTCCACCTAAATATAATTCGGTAGAAATTTCTAATTTCTCATTGGAAGAAACAGCGCGTAACGTGCATAACCAATACCCCGGTGCAACCGAAGCATGGGTAGAGGATTTTCATAATTTATCTAATCAGAATCCACGAGTACAAAGTTACGCATTCAACTATGCAGAATCAGATCCAGGCAAGGCGATTGAATTCTTAAGGCCCAATGGAAAGGGACTGGATCAAATCTTTGAAGCCCGCTTTGAAGAGGCGATTTTGAAAGAAGGTAATTCTGACGTCTTGTCTCTTGTTTGTTCA
>JBGCDT010000333.1:0-16225 GCA_045105695.1 Saprospiraceae bacterium
GCCCCGCATAAAATGCCCAGAGTGCGTCTATAGCTAGAATCCCATGCCCAGCACAGAGCAATAAACCACCCCACATTACAGCTTTCTTCTGTCCAATAAAACGATCTGCTAAAATCCCTCCTGGTACTGAAGCCACGTAAACAAACATAGTATACCATCCGTATAATGCAAGTGCTTCTCCTGTAGTCCATCCATAGCCTGGATTGTCCCCTGTTGTTTCAGCTACTAAATACAGAACAAGAATAGCCCTCATCCCATAATAAGAAAATCGCTCCCACATTTCCGTAAAGAACAATACATACAATCCTACCGGATGTCCAAATAACTCCGGTTGATTCTTAAGTGTCGTTTGATTCATGTACTAGATTGGTTTTTGCACCTGCTGATGTTTTCTCAAGGGCGCTCGTTTCAAAATTCTATCGTTCGGATGGGATTATGCTAGAATAAGCAGGCTAAAAATAGATTATTTAATGTACAAACCGATAAATTAGCTACGTTTTCTTCTGTTCCGCAAAGGGAAGACATTCTTTTATTCCGGCTTATTCAACTAGGTAGAGTGGATGTGAAAGAGAAATCTTACCATTTTTTATTTATTTTTTAAAAAATGGTAAGATTCGGCAACGATTCCTACTCTACTAAGTAGAAACCAATTGGGTATTAACAAAATCAGAAAAATTCTGTCAGACAAAAATCCATATCAACAATTCCAATCCTGGTACGACGAGTATTTCTCTTTCGTCTACCTCTTTCTAGTTGGTTATTTTGAAAAAAGGAATATTCCGGTTCGTGATTCTGAGATTGAAGATTTGGTACAAAATACTTTTCTAGCATTACTGGAAAGAAAAACCAAAGCACCAATAATTTATCCAATGGCTTATCTAAAACAAACGGCCATCAGTCAGGCTCGAATCTGTATCGATAAAAAAATAAAGACCAACCTCAGAGAGAAAAAACAACGTCTATCTCCTCAGCCGATTTCAACAACGCCAAGCAATCAGCTCGAAAAACAGGAGTCCGAACAACAGGTCTGGTTCATCATAAATAACATTCTCAATCAGATAGAAAGCAAGCTCGTTTTCCAGCGCGTTGTCAAAGGATACAGCTATAAAGAAATTGCAGCTCAGGAAGACATGCCACAAGAGCATCAGCTTCACAGCATCTACCACCGAGCAAAAATAAAACTACACCGATATCTAAAAGACATTGGTTATAACCTTCCTGCTGACGCAAAAAAGGCAGGCACTACTAATAAAGAAATTTAAGTCATGGAAAAACCGACATACAGCATCCGAGAGTTGGAAGAATATCTGTTGCAGAAGCAGGCAGGTAAGGTTGATGAAAAAATGGAAAGGGCTATCCAAAGTGATTCTTTTCTACAAATGGTTTTCGTTGGTTTGAAGAAAAAAATGAACACGAATAACAATAGTTCTACAACGAATATACTGGAAGCAAAAAAGCAAAAGATATGGCAGGCAATGGAGAATCGAATTTCTACTTCTGACCGCTATGCTACCGAAAGTGAGGCAGGCAATGCAGCTAAAAACACTCCAGAAGAAAATTTACTAGATGCTCTTCTGAATTACTTCTCTATAAAAAACTACAACCCACATTTTTTGCGTATCCATATCTTGCTGGGTTTGAATTGCTCTTGTGTCTTTGCACTTATTTTAATCGCTTGTTGGCTAAATAACACGGCAGACGCCACTTTGCTAGTGAGACATTTAGATGGATTGGTGGGCTATCGGCCTTAGCTTTGCGCCTGTCTACAAAGAACCTGGCAAGGCTGCCAATAGTGAATGCAACAGTTCGTAAAGCGTTGTTTAAAATCTCAATTCTTTCACCCGCTTTAAAAGCTCCAATTCCCTCATCCGCTTTACGAACTCTTGCACTGCTTCCAAGGCCAACTGCGCGAGGTCCTCATAGGCAGGCGCAAAACTAATCCAACACCTCCCGCTTCCGAAACTCCAAGGTCCACCCCGCTCCCTCGACCATAAACTCGATGATCTCTATCAACTGAGAAAACTCCTCCTCCGCCGTCAAAAACAAGTTACTACTCATCGCCTCTTTTCTGACTTTCTCCTTGGCACTTGCATTCATTTTATTGTAATCCGCCGCTTCGAAAGTATTAAAGGTACCTTCTGTAATATCGTAGTAATCAAGATCATGCTCAATGGACATGATCTCTGGATCGGGCAAGTTGCTAAGAACAATGGTCTTCGTTTCCGAATTCGCTTCCAAGTTCATTTTCTGCAAATCATAACCAACCAGTACATTCGCTTTCACTCGAATCAAAGCCTTCTTCCGAAAGGGACTCAGGTCATAACCCCAATGTTCTTCATAATCATAAATCTCCGAGAAAGTCCCTTCGACCGTAATCAGCTTACTTACTTTTTTGATTTTTTCCAATAACACTTGGGACTCCTCCTTCACCTCTGTTTTCATCTGAAGCGAGTAATACATCCGCGTTCCCCAGAACACTCCAAAGCAGAGCGCAACGATTCCAATTAAAGCCAATATCTTTTTCATGTTTCTATTTTTTTGAACCTTAGTAAAGGTAGGGCGTTTTCTTTTTCTAGTAAGTGAGCAAATGTACTTTGAGTCAAATAATTGAATAAATAAATGCTAAAACCATCATCAAAATCTTACCTTCGCAGCCGTGGATAATTTGCAGCAGCTGTTAGAAATGTACCGAGACGATCCGCGCACGACTCAGATTGCGGAAGCCCTCTCGGGAACATCACCGGCCCGTTTACAACTCAACGGATTGGTTGGTGCACAGGTTTCCTTTGCCCTTACCGGAACTTACCTCGCTCGGCCAGCCCACTATCTCCTCATTGCTAACGGAAAAGAAGAGGCCGCTTATATACAAAATAACATCGCCGAACTCTTTCCTAAAAAGAGCATCCACTTTTTCCCCGATTCTTTCAAACGCCCGATGTTCTTCGAGGAGCTGAATAATACCAACGTACTTCAACGTACCGAGACCATCAATCGGTTGATGTCTTCCAGTAGCTTGGGCGAAATTGTAGTGACTTACCCAGAGGCACTTTTTGAAAAAGTAGTCGCTCCTATAGAACTGGAGAAAAATAAAATCGAGGTAAAAATAAACGAAAAACTCGACGCTGATACTTTAATAGATCTAATGGTTCAATACGGCTTCGAACGAGTCGATTTCGTCTACGAGCCTGGACAGTTTTCTATTCGTGGTGGTATATTCGATATCTTCTCTTATGGAAATGAGTTTCCATATCGGGTAGAACTTTTTGATGATGAGGTGGAGAGCATTCGGACTTTTGATCCTACGACTCAGTTGTCCAAACAAAAGATCGCCAGCGTTTCCATCATTCCAAATATCAATACGCGCTTTACGCAAAGTCAGAAAGCATCGCTCTTTAAAGTACTTCCTGAAGAGACGACCATCTGGGTAGAAAACCTGAGTGTATTATTGGACAAGTTGCCTCAGTGTTTTGTAAAGGCAGATGCTTTCGCAAAAACAGTTTCTTCCCTCGATGAAGGTGACCTGGCTTCTTTCATGCAGGATCGCGCGTTCATCATGCCGCATGAAGTGATCGAAGACATCGAACCTTTCAACGTCATTTCTTTCAGCATCAGCCAACAACAGATCAAACTCGATCAGCGCATAGATTATAATTCTAAACCACAACCGAGTTTTAATAAAAACTTCAAACTGCTGATCGAGAACCTGCGCAGCAATATGTCCAAGGGGTTGAAGAATTATATTTTTGCAAAAAATCCAAGACAGATAGAACGCTTCTACGCCATCTTTGAAGACCTAAAAGCAGCCGTAGAATTCCATCCGATTAGCCAGGCCATCAACGAAGGTTTCATCGATCAGGATTTAAAAATCGCTTGCTATACTGATCATCAGATCTTCGAACGCTTCCATCGTTTCAAACTCAAAAAAGCTTTCGCAAAAGATCAGGCCCTCAACATGAAAATGCTGAGAGAGTTGCGCCCTGGAGATTTCGTCACACATATTGATTACGGAGTCGGGAGGTATTCTGGTTTGGAAAAGCTGGACATCAACGGCCACAAGCAGGAGTCCGTTCGATTGGTTTATAAAAACAATGATTTACTTTATGTGAGTATTAATGCTTTACATAAAATTTCAAAATACGTTGGCAAAGAAGGTTCTGCTCCTAAATTAAATAAGCTAGGAACCGACACTTGGAAGATTGTCAAAAACCGAACGAAGCGAAAAGTCAAAGATATTGCAAAGGATTTGATAAAGCTGTACGCTCAAAGAAAAGCCTCCAGCGGTTTTGCTTTTCCACCTGATGGATATTTGCAAAATGAATTGGAAGCATCTTTCCTTTTTGAAGATACTCCAGATCAGTACAAAGCAACTCAGGCCGTAAAAGAAGATATGCAAAAAGACTATCCAATGGATCGTTTGATCTGTGGAGATGTTGGTTTTGGAAAAACAGAGATTGCTGTTCGTGCTGCTTTCAAAGCGGTCATGGGTGGAAAGCAAGTGGCCATTTTAGTTCCAACTACTATACTTGCATTGCAACATGCAAAAACATTCAAAGAGCGTTTGCAGGACATGGGCGTCACTGTCGATTATGTCAACCGTTTCAGAACGACAGCTGAGAAAAAGGAGATTTATGAGAAATTGAAATCAGGCGAAATAGATGTTGTCATCGGTACCCACGCGCTACTCAACAAAGACATAGGATTCAAAGACCTGGGGCTTTTAGTCATTGATGAAGAACAAAAATTCGGCGTTGCCGCAAAGGAAAAACTGCGTAACAAAAAAGTAAATGTTGATACACTCACACTGACCGCTACCCCGATACCAAGAACATTACAGTTCTCCCTAATGTCTGCGCGCGACCTTTCTGTCATCAACACTCCACCTCCGAATCGTCAGCCAATTCATACCGAGGTAAGGTTACTTACGCCAGAACTAGTAAAGGAATCCATCTACTACGAAATCACCAGAGGCGGACAGGTTTTCTTTATCCACAACCGAGTGAAAACACTGGTGGATATGAAAGCTTACATCCAACGCCTTTGTCCCGACTTAGATATTGCAATGGCTCATGGTCAGATGGAATCTAAAAATCTGGAGAAGACGCTAACCGAATTTATCGAACGTAAGTACGATGTTATCGTTTGCACAAATATCGTCGGAACGGGGATGGATATTTCCAATGCAAATACGATTATGATTAACAATGCACATCATTTTGGAATGAGTGATTTGCATCAATTGAGAGGTCGTGTTGGTCGTAGTAATAGAAAAGCATTTTGTTATTTATTGACTCCTTCGCTTTCCAGTCTTACACCAGATGCGCGTAAGCGATTGCGAACCTTGGAAGAAAATTCGGACTTAGGTTCTGGGTTCAATATTGCGATGCGGGATTTGGATATTCGCGGAGCAGGTAGTTTGTTGGGAGGAGAACAGAGTGGCTTCATAGCTGACATTGGTTATGAAACTTATCAGAAAATTTTAGAAGAAGCGATCCAAGAATTGAAGGAAAAAGAATTCAAAGACATCTTCAAAGAAGACCTCGAGCAGAAGCGAGATTACGTCCGTGACGTAACGCTGGAAGCAGATATCGAAATGCTAATTCCAGATGATTATATCTCCAATATTCAGGAAAGACTCAATTTATACACAGAATTAGACAATCTCAAAACAGAAGAAGAATTGATCGCTTTCGCTAAAAAAATGGAAGACCGCTTTGGTCCACTTCCAAAACCAGTGAAAGAATTATTCGAGGGACTTCGCCTCCGTTGGGTTTGTAAAGCGATGGGCTTTGAACGACTTATGCTCAAAGGTCAAAAACTGCGTTGCTTCTTCATTAGCAATCCACAGTCACCATTTTTTGAAACGGACTTCTTCAATAGTATGGTCCGACTCGTTTCTATTCATGGAAGCAAGAAGGGGTTCTCTTTCAAGAAGACAACGCGTCATTTCATCTTAATCAAGGAAGGCATCAAAACTTTGAAGCAGACGAGAACGGCTTTGGAAGGTTTGCTGAAGGCAGTGGATAAACGGGTGAAAAATTAAAATGAAAAGTTCAATGAAAATTAAAACCCTTCGTGTGCCTTCTTTCCTTTCGTGGTAAATCAAATACGACAGAAGGTAAAAAGATCAAACATTCTACCCCTCCAATAATCGTTTATTAATATTCCGAATCATCATTGGCCCCTCATACACCAGCCCGCTATATACCTGTACCAACGCAGCTCCAGCCTCCAGTTTCTCCACCGCATCTTCTGGCTTCACAATGCCACCTACGCCGATAATAAATAACTGCTTCCCTGATTTTTCATAAAGGTATTTTATTACTTCAGTTGCGCGTTCACGGACCGGTTTTCCGCTGAGGCCTCCGTTGCCGATGTTGGTGATTCGGTCTTTTGACTCGTTGAGTCCTTCGCGGGATATAGTGGTGTTTGTGGCGATGATGCCGTCAATGCCTGTGTCCGTTACGATTTGAAGGATGTCATCCAACTGGCCGTCGGTTAGGTCGGGAGCGATCTTTAGGAGGATGGGTTTGGGAGCCGCTTTCTTTTTGTTTTCTACCATGAGCAGAGAGAGCAGTTTGGTCAAAGGTTCTTTATCCTGGAGTGCTCTGAGGTTGGGGGTGTTTGGGGAACTGACATTGACAACGAAATAATCCACCCAAGGGAACAAGGCTTCAAAGCAGATCAAATAATCGTCCGCTGCATTTTCATTAGGCGTCACTTTGTTCTTTCCGATATTACCTCCAACAATAATATTACGTGGCTTACCTTTTTGCTTCAAGCGTTGTACGAGTAGCTCAACACCGTCATTATTAAAGCCCATTCTGTTGATGAGTCCTTCGTCTTTTGGTAGCCGAAAGAGACGAGGTTGCGGATTACCTACCTGTCCTTTGGGCGTAACCGTTCCCACTTCTATAAAACCAAAACCCAGTGCTGACATCGAATGTAAATACTTCCCATCTTTATCAAAACCAGCGGCCAAACCAACTGGGTTTTTGAAGTCTAAACCAAGGAAATTCCGATGTAGTCTTTTGTCATTTACGGTAAAGTAATTGCGTAGCAAAGAACCCAACAAAGGGATTGCCAGCAGGATAGAAAATGATTTGACAGTGAAGTGATGCGCCTTCTCAGGAGCGAGTAAAAAGAGAAAGGGCTTGAGGAGTAGTTTGTACACAGAGCTGATTTTAGAAGCTAAAATAATTTCTGCAAAAGTAATTTTTTATTCGCTCTGCACCATAGATTCCTGTGCGAGTTTTTCCATATCTCTGATGAGTAATCGCTTTCTGTTGAAGGTGAGGATGTTTTTGTTTCGGAGTTCATTAAGTACTGTTGTAACGGTCTGTCGAGAAGTGGCGGTCATATTAGCAATCTCCTGATGAGTCAGAAATTTCCTAATTAACATTTCGTAGCCCACTCGTTGTCCTCTGCGGTCTGCCAGGTCTTTGAGAAATTCTACTATCCGAGTTCTGGAATCTTTGAAAACTAATGATTCCAACCGTTGCTCCATATCCAAAACCCGTGACCCCATGATCCGCATCATAAACAAATTCAGCGAGCTATGCTCTTTCATCAGAGATTTCATTTCCTCCACAGAAACGGTACAAGCAGAAGTATCTTCCATCGCCATTGCAAAATCTCGACGCTTCTCCTCTCCTATCAATGACAGCTCGCCGAAGACTTCTCCTTTAGAAAGGATTGCTTTTGTGATTTCTTTACCGGAGTCAGAATAGTTACCGATTTTTACGCGACCTTCTGTTAAGAAGAACATTTTATCAGAAGTTTCTTCCGGCATATAAATGTATTCGCCTTTTTTGAAGATTTTTTTCGCATGCGTCTCCTCTGTATTGCCCAGCTTCTGGGGACAAAAGATACCTGTCACATCAATATTTTCGAGATACCACAAGGATTGGTCGTTCATAATAAGGCGTTTTCTATTTACTGAGTTTCGGATTTACAGTTCTATCTAAACGAATAAACGCTATAATGCTCATCCGGTTTTATGTTTCTGTTATATAGCCTTATATCTGTCTTAGAACTGGCATTATTATGCCTAAAAAGGGATTACTTGCTTTCTGGTTTTAAGTTGAATCGCTTTTGCAAATCATCAACCAATGGATTAATAGCCCGCATCGCTTCATACTTATCCTTTACGGTAAATGCCTTTGGCTGTTGATCCTTAGGCTCTGTAGAAGGTGACATACCAGAGTCCACTGTAACATTCAAAACCAGCTTATTATTTTTCAACTCCTTTCTCAGAAAGGGCATTAGGCTCGATTCTTCTTGAATCATAGACTTACTCATCGGACTACCAACCTTCGCTAAAATATGTCTGCCTTCCACATCCAACAATGCTTTTTGGAAACTCATTCGAGTAGTTGGCGATTCTAAGGTTTTTGTATAGGCGACCCAAGCGGCTTGTAACGTCTCTTTATTAAGATCGATTTCTTCATCAGGACCTTCGTCGTCAATTTCTTTATCTAGAGCATCCAGACTGGAGAGCTTAGGAAAATTATGCTTAGAACTTACTCGCAGGTCATCGGTCAGTTGGCTCTTGACAATTTCCTTTGGTTGTTCTTTTGTCGTTTCTAGCTTTGGTTCGGAGACCACCATTTTGACTTCCGGTTCTTTAGCTACAGGCGTTGATGATTTTATTTCTGCCTTAGGAACTGGGGTTGAAGTGATCGGAACAGTTGCAACAGGAGCTTTGGCTGTGGCAGTTAGGTTAGCTGTTTTTTTTTCAACGGGAGCTTGAGCAGGCAAGGCCTGGGGGCTCATGGTGATGGCTCTATTTGCAAAAGTCATCTTGAGCAAAGTCATTTCTACATGCAACTTTTTGTTACGAGCCATTCTATAATTGACATCGCAATCATTTGCTAAATTCAATAATGTTAAAAGAAAAGATCCAGAACTCAACGCCGCTTGTTTTTGATAACGTGCTTTCAAATCCTCGCTCATTTCCAACAATGGCAAGGTCTGCTGGTCTTTACAAACCAACACATTTCTAACATGCTCTGCCAGTCCCAGCATAAACGTATCTGCCTCGAAACCGTTACGCTGTACTTCATCAAAGATCAACATCACCTGAGCCATATCTTCTGCTAACAATGCATCTACAACTCTGAAAAAATATTCATAGTCCAGTACATTCAGACTATTGATGACATCTTTGTAAGTCAAAACACTTTTGCCTTCTTCGTTCTTTGCCACCCCACTCACGATACGATCAAATATAGAAAGCGAATCTCTCAGTGCTCCATCTGCCTTCTGTGCGATGACGTGAAGTGCCGCTTCTTCAGCTTCTATATTTTCCTGAGCACAAATATTCTTCAGGTGCGACACCATCGCAGAAACCTGTATTCGACGGAAATCAAAAATCTGACAACGAGAAAGGATGGTTGGAATTATCTTATGTTTTTCGGTCGTTGCCAAAATGAAGATGGCATACGGAGGAGGCTCTTCCAAGGTCTTCAAAAACGCATTGAATGCCTGAGAAGACAACATGTGAACCTCATCAATAATGAAAACTTTGTACTGCCCCTGCTGTGGTTGAAAACGCACTTGCTCGATCAAGGCTCTGATGTGCTCCACGCTATTATTAGAAGCGGCATCTAACTCTGTAATGTTGAAAGAAGCAGAGTCATTAAAGGATTGACAGGAGCTGCACTCGTCGCAAGCTTCATGGTCTTCTGTTAGATTTTGACAGTTGAGTACTTTGGCCAGAATACGTGCGCAGGTTGTTTTTCCTACTCCTCTTGGTCCACAGAAAAGGAAAGCATGAGCCAGGTGATCGTTCTGCAAGGCATTCTTCAATGTCTTAGAAACGTGTTCCTGACCAACGACCTCATCAAATCGGACAGGTCTATATTTTCTAGCGGATACTACGAAGTTACTCATGACATAAAGGTACGAAAAACCGCGTAGTTGTTAAGTTAAATTACTTCAGCAATAGTACTTTTTTATTGGATTAGAATCTTGGCCGATTGCTGCTCCCCAGATGCTTCTTTTATATTTAACAGGTACATTCCTGGAGGTAGATGACTTATGTTCAATGTGTTTTGAGCATTCGTTCTACTTTCTGTTACTAAGACAACCTGTCCCATCGTATTGACTAACTCTAGCTGAATTGATTTTTCAACGGCTGTTTTTATATTAATTCCCAAAAGATCATCTGCTGGGTTAGGACTTATTTTTAAATCGTATAATTCTAGTTCTGCAATAGATGAGATACAACCAACAGACAAGTTATAATCACCTTTTATGCCCTGACTTAGGTTGTGATAAGAACCACTTGCTGAAGTTTCCAGTCGTAGCGCACGCACCATGTAACTGTAGTCGACATTAGCTGTAGCACAGGAGTCTGTGTAGGTCAGTTCCGTTGTAGGTTCTTCATTTAGCAATGTGTAGAAAGCATCATTCGCGTTTTCTTTTCGGTAAATGTGATAACCTAAGTCTGCATCTTCTGAAGCAGTCCAGTTAACAGTAACGTTCCCTTCGTTTTCACTAAAAGTGAGTTCAGGTCCAACAGGTTTCATCGTATGCATTCGCAAAGTCGGATCGCCATGCAGTGCGATATGAATCAGTCTTCCGCCATAGCAAGTATCTGCTAGAAAGTCAGTTGCTGTATTTTGCGTAAGCGGCATTCCGTAGCCAATGTTTTCACCAAGAGCCATGTGCTCAAATTGATATTTTGGTCGTCCAGCCCAGGCACTCGTTAGTACAGTTCCGCTAGCAAGCATAGAACGTAATAAGTTATTTTCAGAATCCCAATCACCAAAGTAACTTCCGAAAATCATCGAAAAGACAACTTGCAAAGAATCCTCTGCTAAACTCTGAGTGGTCGTTATTCCACCAGCAGAAGTAAAACTTCCTCCACCAGCTGCAAAAGACCACAGGTAGCTTTCTGTTTTTAAATTGTCAAAATCTACTACATCGATTCCTTCTGGTCCAAACATCGTAGAAAAGTTTCTATAACCATTTTGCCCAAAGCCTTCTGGCAAACCTCCAAAGTTATTTTCAATCAAACCTCTTGGCGTAGCCGTAAATTCTTTATGACGAAAGGCGTGGTTTTTATTTAGGTACTTTCGTAAAAGCTCCGTTTCGCTTTCTGCGAAAGCAGGAAGATTTGACAAATCAATTCTTGCTACTTGCAAATCCACATCAGAAGGAATTATAGTCTGATCAAATTTCCCATCAAAAGGAATGTTATGATTTCTACTATCATTAGTAATGGTCACGTTAACGTTACTGTCCGTCCAATTGCCATTCATCTCTCCATAGTACAAATCCGCCGGCCAGGCCCCCTCATGATCGGTATGTCCATCTGGAAAATTTTGCCCAGAGTACGGCACTGGTATATTACCTAACAATAATACCGCTTTCACATTATCTTCATCTTCTTCGTAGATATCGACGATTTGATCTTTAACATCTGACACATCATCCATTGGACTTATATCTAGGCGAGTCACAGCCCAGCCGTCGCCTTCTATATCGGATATCAATCGATCTATCTCTGTCGTCAATGAAGCAGCTTGAGTGTCATCTACTAATAGTATTAGTCGGCCACGTAAGTGTATTGTTGGAATCTTGATACCTGCGTTAATAGCTCCAAACCCGCCGATGGATGAAATCTTATCTATACGATATTCGTAGCTTTCGCCAACTACAACATCCAGGTCTTCGTAGCTAATAGCGTCAGAAGGCAGATCAGCTATAGATGCTCCCCAGTTATTATCTCCTTTCATTCTTTTGTATAAAGTAAATCCTTGAACGGGCTGACTTGTCCAAGACAAAGTAATCTTGGCTGGACTTTCTTCAACAACCGCCGACATTTGAACGGAGCGTTCGAGCGACCAATCTTGGGCAAAAGAAAACAAGGAAAGAAGACAGCAGGATAAGATGAGTAGAAAGCTTTTCATGAGGGTGATTTTATAAATGTATTCGTATTGTTCTATGCAATAAAGTTATAATATTTTTAATACAAATTATGAACCGAAAAAGGGTTTGTAATTGTTTACATTTGTCTTGGTTTTTTTGAGCTTAAGGCAGAACGCAGATGACCTGAAGGTAGGGGCAGATTTTGTGGATTTACACAGACTTCCTTGGCGTTCAATTTTACGAGATAACCTGGTATTTTTTGATTACAAACAAAACAACAGACATGAAAATAACAGTGGCACAATTGAATTATCACATTGGTAATTTTGAAGGGAATGTACAAAATATGCTGAAAGCGGTTGATAAGGCAAAAGCAGAAGGAGCTGATATTGTTTGCTTTGGAGAGTTGGCAACTTGTGGCTATCCGCCAAGAGATTTTTTAGAGTTTGACGACTTTATTCGTCGGGCAGAATCTGCGGTGGAGCAATTAGCGGAAGCGGCTGTGGGTATCGCCATTGTAGTCGGTTCGCCTTCTCGAAATCCAGTGATCGAGGGAAAGGATTTATTTAATTCAGGTTATTTTTTAGCAGATGGAAAAGTACAATACGTTCAGCATAAAACGCTTTTACCGACTTACGACATCTTTGATGAATACCGTTATTTCGAGCCAGGTTCTGATCATAAAGTCGTGGAATATCAAGGCAAAAAAATCGCGCTGACTGTCTGTGAAGATATTTGGAATATTGGAAATGAAAACCCTTTGTACACCATTTGTCCGATGGACGAGATGATCGATCAGCAACCCGATTTCATCATCAATCTTTCCGCCTCCCCTTTTTCTTACAAGCAAGCGGAGGAACGTATACACGTTGTTAGGGCAAACGTGCAACGGTATAAAATTCCGATGTTCTACACCAATCATTTTGGCGCGCAAACGGAATTGATTTTTGACGGAGGTTCTATTATCATGTCTCCCGACGGGCAGCTTTATGATGAGTTACCTTATTTTGAAGAGTGCATTCGAACTTATGACTTGGACAAAGTCATTGCAGGTGGAGTTAGCCGTGAGCAGGAGAAAGATGAAATCGCGTTGATTCACGATGCTATTGTTTTGGGTGTAAAAGATTACTTTGGAAAGCTTGGATTTAAGACGGCGATCTTAGGTTTATCAGGTGGAATTGACTCGGCAGTAACAGCTGCTTTAGCGGCCAGAGCCCTAGGTCCAGAAAACGTAAGAGTAGTATTAATGCCTTCTCAATTTTCTTCAGATCATTCTATAAAAGACGCGCAGGACTTAGCTGAGAATGCGGGGATGCCTTATGATATTCTTCCAGTGCAACGCGTTTACGAAAGTTATATGAGCGAACTCGCTCCCCTCTTTGGAGACCGGCCTTTCAATATTACAGAAGAAAATTTACAAGCCAGAATCAGAGGAATGTACCTCATGGCACTGTCTAATAAGTTCGGTCCCATTGTGCTAAACACGTCCAACAAAAGTGAAGCTGCAGTTGGTTACGGAACGCTCTATGGAGATATGTGCGGTGGCTTATCTGTCATCGGCGATGTCTACAAAACAAAGGTTTTTGAATTAGCCAAGTACATCAACAAAGACAAGGAAATCATTCCAGTCAACACGATTACAAAGCCACCTTCTGCGGAATTGCGGCCTAATCAAAAAGATTCTGACAGTTTGCCGGACTATGACATTCTGGATGAAATTCTTTATCAATATATTGAAAAACGACAAGGTCCAAACGAAATCATAGCGATGGGTTTCGATGGTGATTTGGTTCGTCGAATTCTTCGGTTGGTAAATATTAATGAGTTTAAAAGATACCAGACAGCTCCTGTTTTACGAGTGTCGCCTAAAGCTTTTGGGATGGGAAGACGGATGCCGATTGTGGGGAAGTATCTTAGTTGAAAACTATTAGCACAAACTGTTAACTTTTAACTTCGCTCAGTTCTTTTTGTACTGCGTTTAACTACGCTCGAAGGAAGTTAACAGTTTGTGTAATAATCAAAAGTTCGCCTTACTTGCCCATAATAAAATCATAAAGCGGAAGGTCGTTCTTCTTCACAACTTTCACAGCCATCTTGTAATAACCAATCCAGTGCTTGGCTTCCTCCTCATTGATAGGGACAATGTCCGCTAAGACACTACGCTCTGTAGGCTCATATTTCTTTTGGAATTCGGGAGGCATTTCGTAAGTGGAGATGTAGAAATTATCAATTACACCTTTACCAAGTGAACCATCTGGGAACTCAACCTCTACGTAATCTCCAATTTTGGCTTTACCAACAGACGTTGTTTCAAAGTACGCTTTAATCTTCAAGTTATTCAACTGATGGATGACCATGACATTCTCAGAGCGGTAACAAACTTCGTTTTCACTATTGTTGATTTGACCAATAACTCCTTCGATGGGGGAAACATAAAAGTGTTGTTGGTCCTGAATCTGTTGTCCTTGATTTTCTTTTTCAGCGACGCTTTGTAATTGTAATTTTTCAAATTCTCTTTGAGCCTTTTTCAATGCTGCTAAGTGTTTACGAAGTACGCGTAGCTCTCGTTTAGAAGAACGGATGTCAGAATCGAATGCAGCAATAGCAGATTTCAGCGGAGGCAACTTATGAGCTACATCAACCCCCATAAGGATTTGTTTTTTCTGTTCTTCTATTTCAAATTTTTTAATTTCTTTCAAAGAATTATATCCTTCAATATCACTTTTAGCAACCGCAATCTGACGACGGACATTCATGATGTCTTTTAGAAAATTTCGATCATTCCCTACCCCACCAATCTGCGCTTTCAAACTGATGTTCGCCAAAGAGCTATTAATCTGTTCTCTATCTTCATAAGTATAAACGAATAAAGTATCTCCTCTCTCGATGGCGTCTGCTTCCTTCGTACAAATTTCTTTCAGACGAATGTCATCGGTAAAATTAACCGCCATTTTTTCTAATTGGACCAAACCATTTATGCTGGTATAAGCAATGCGTTTATAATAACTATATCCAAAATAGGCAACACAGGCTAGTAACAACAGGATAAAGGAAAACCGGTCCCAATTAAATTTCTTTTTAATTGCGGGCTCCTCAACAGTTTTGAGGACCGATTCCTGATATTTAAATCCTGTAAAATTTTTCATTTAACCTCCTAATCCATATCTACCAGGGTTTTGTTATCTAATGACATGTAATCCAAAAAGCCTAAGATGGTTACATGATTTATATTGTATACTTCGTGAATCATATCTATGTATGCCTCTAGTTCTATTCTGTCTTTAAATTTTTTCGCCTCTATCATTACGGATAGTTTGTTTTTTGTAGCAGGGATGCTGGCTACTTGTCGTAGATAATCCAAGTCTCCCTGTGATTTTAATTTTAGATTAATTCGATCCGATACCCTTGCGAGCGTGGACAGTAATTCTCTGGGGTAACCTTTTTCAATTTGGATGGAAACCGTTCCTTCAAAATCGCTCATCAAGGCTAGGTTAGCAGCCAGGTAGTTCTGCGCTCTCTGTTTTCCACCTGGCGGTAAATTGGTAAAATCGAGCAGTACACCATTGTAAAGATTGGCCACCAATGCTCTGTTGACTTGCTGTGTTCCGGCATCCTTGGTTCGCCAAAGTTGAGGTCCGTGAATTGACTTCCAGCTTTTGACACCAGCATCGTGTAATAGATTTTGTAAGGCCTGCGCTTTTCGTTTTCCACCAGCCGTATAAGCCCCAAAGACTACCCGCTCTGCTCCGTTCGATAATAAGTAGTTTACTATAAATTGCTGATCAAACTGATTCAAAGCCGCTTCATCCATAACAATGGTTCTTGATGCAGGCAAACGTTGATAGTAAGTCGCTACATCAATGGTTTTAATTACTGGTGTTATTGATCGATAATGTGTATTGCCATATATTTTTAACAATAATAAATACATCTGCTGTTTGAGGTCGATCATCTCCAAACGAATGCTTCTCATATCTGCCATCAACCTAAGAATACGAAGCGAACGATGAATGTCTGTAAAATCTCTATGATTGACAATCTCCATACGAATGCGCTCTTGATAAAGCATCTCCTTGTAGAGATATTCCATGAAGGTTTTCAATTTATAGTTGTACTCGTAGTAGTAATTTATGATCTCTGATTTCTCATTGATTTGTTTGTAGTGGTTGAAATTCACCCGCTCTTTGATTTGTTCTGCTCTTAGTCTTTCCCTAGGCTTGTTATCAAAGAATATCTCAATAGGGATACTAAGCGAAGCCCCCATAGAACTGAAGCTTTGCTCAGTGAGTGATAAACCATCATTACCTCCAAAGTATTGATTCAGGTGAAGCTTAAAAGATACATCGTCTAT
>JBGCDT010000334.1:0-7458 GCA_045105695.1 Saprospiraceae bacterium
TTTAAAGTCAAAATCTTCGTGAACGATGACACTCAATCCGTATTTTTCAAGGATTCGAATCGTAATTCTCTTGGTCACTTTAAACCCTTTATCTAGATAGATCGCACCGATCATGGCTTCAAAAGCATTCCCGACAATAGAATGGTGCAGGTCTTGCTTGCCCATGTTACAGACGATCTGTTCTGGAAGGTTGAGATCTAATCCAATGGCATTGAGATTGATTCTACTCACCACTTTGGCCTTCATTTTGGTCAGTTTACCTTCTTGTAAACCGGCGAATTTATGATATAAATATTCAGCTACTATAGCATCAAGAATCGCATCTCCCAGATATTCTAGGCGTTCGTTACTGAATTTATGTCCTTTGGCGTTTACAAAAGAAGCGGAACTGTGTCTTAAAGCTTCTTCATAATAGTCCAAATTATGAGGCACGAACCCGTAATTCTTGCGTATGTAATGCACTAATTCTGGGTTTTTCTCTTTTTTCTTAAAAAGCCTTAATCCCCACAAAATCTAGTCATATTTCTTAAAGATGGCGGATGCATTGTGACCTCCAAACCCGAAAGTATTGGTCAATGCGTAGTTTACGGTTCGTTTTTGAGCTTTATTGAATGTGAAATTCAATTTTTCATCGATCTCCGGATCAGGAGTTTCGTTGTTGATGGTTGGAGGAACGATATCCTCTTTCACTGCCATGATACATGCAATCGCTTCTACCACACCTGCAGCACCTAGTAGGTGGCCGGTCATAGATTTGGTTGATGATATATTCAAGTTATAGGCATGATCCCCAAATACAGCTTTGATAGCTTTTGATTCGGCTACATCACCTAAGGGCGTTGAAGTTCCATGAACATTAATGTAATCAATTACGTTGGGGTCCAGTTCTCCGTCTCTCAATGCTTCTTTCATCACGTTGATGGCTCCTATACCTTCTGGATGTGGTGCTGTCATGTGATAGGCATCGGCAGACATTCCTGCTCCAACTATTTCCGCTAAAATGGGTGCTCCCCTTTTAATTGCGTGTTCGTATTCTTCTAAAATAACACATCCTGCGCCTTCACCTAGAACAAATCCATCTCGGCTTACATCAAAAGGTCTCGATGCAGTGGCAAAATTCTCATTGTTTGTTGAAAGCGCTTTAAGTGCATTAAATCCACCGATACCGGCTTCATTTACTGCTGCTTCAGAACCACCAGAAACGATCACATTTGCTTTACCTAATCTGATGTAGTTAAAAGCATCTGCAATGGCATTGGTACTTGAAGCACACGCCGAAACTGTAGTGAAGTTGGGTCCCATCAAACCGTATTTGATGGAGATATGACCTGCAGCAATATCTGCAATCATTTTAGGTATGAAGAAAGGGTTGAATCTTGGGGTTCCGTCACCTTGGGCAAAACCAACACATTCATCTAAGAATGTTTTTAGGCCCCCTATGCCGGAACCCCAGATTACTCCAATTCTTTCTTTGTCTAACGAATCGAGGTCCATTTTCGAGTTTATGATTGCTTCATCAACTGCCACCATAGCGTATTGTGAAAACAAATCCAATTTTCGGCCCTCTTTTCTATCAAAATGCGCTGCAGGATCAAAACCTTTGATCTCACAAGCAAATTGTGTCTTAAATTTTGAAGCATCAAACTGCGTTATCAGGTTAGCTCCGCTTACACCAGCCACCAAGTTCTTCCAGTATTCTTCTACTGTATTCCCTATTGGGGTCAAAGCCCCTAATCCTGTAACAACAACTCTCTTGAGCTCCATAAATCGAATTACTTGTTTTTCTCAATATAATCTACCGCTTGACCTTCTGTTCCAATCTTCTCTGCTTGATCGTCTGGAATAGCAATGTTAAATTCTTTTTCGAATTCCATGATTAGCTCAACAGTATCTAATGAATCTGCTCCTAAATCATTGGTGAAGCTCGCTTCAACGGTTACTTCGCTTTCTTCTACACCTAGCTTGTCCACGATGATCGCTGTTACTTTCTCTTTTACTTCTGACATAATTTGTTATTTAAATAAGTTAAATCGCCTGCAAATTAAAGTATAATTCTAATGTTGTGCAATAATTTTAATCAGAACTATACGGGCGACTCAACAGCCCATGAAACAAGTATTAGACCAAACTATTCTTTATTCGTTTCATTAAATCTGATGCATAGATAAATTCTTGCAACTCTAAATTGTCAGTTTTTAATATATCTGACTTGGTTCCAGACCACCACAATTGTCCGGTATGGATATAATTAATTAAATCACCAGCTTCTATTACTGAGTTCATATCGTGGGAGATAACTATAGTTGTGATGTCAAACTCATACGTCAATTCCTTGATTAAATTATCAATAACAATTGCCGTTTTTGGATCCAATCCCGAGTTGGGTTCATCACAAAAAAGATACTTTGGATTCATGGCAATAGCCCTTGCAATTCCTACTCTTTTTTGCATTCCACCACTAATTTCAGCAGGAAATAAGTTGTTTTTACCCACTAAATTTACCTTCGCCAAACAAAAATTAACGCGTTCTAGCATCTCTTTTTTATTCATCTTGGTAAACATCTGTAGCGGAAAAGCAATATTTTGCTCCACGGTAAGTGAGTCAAATAATGCACTCCCTTGGAAAAGCATACCTATTTCCTTTCGAACTTCCGTTCTCTCCTTGCGTTTCATTCCGGTAAAATCTTTACCATCATAGAAAACCTTTCCCTTGGTTGGTTCAAATAAACCGACCAAACATTTTGCTAAAACTGATTTTCCTGATCCCGATTGACCAATAATAAAATTCACCTTGCCTTTTTGAAAAGACATGTTGATGTCTTTTAAAACATGGTTTTCATCAAAGCTTTTATATAGTCCTTTAACCTCTATCATTTCAATAATAATAGTTGAGTTAAGACTACGTTGAAGGTCATGATTAGTATGATACTATAGACTACAGCTTGTGTACTTGCTTTTCCTACTTCCAATGCTCCCCCTTTTACATAGTATCCGTAAAATGAAGAGATCGTAGTAATCAAGAAAGCAAAAATAACCGTCTTTATCAAGGCATAGTAGACGTGAAACATTCTAAAATCATATCGAATTCCGTATTCATATTCCGATAGGGTAATTACACCAGCAAAATCACCTACAATCCCACCAGCAGCAACTCCTAAGAACATGCTCATCACGATAAGAAAAGGAAATATAACTACGCCGGATAGTACTTTAGGTAAGATCAAATAGCTGGCTGAATTAACACCCATTATTTCAATGGCATCGATTTGTTCGGTGATCCGCATCGAGCCTAGCTCTGAGGCGATATTAGAACCGATCTTTCCCGCCAAAATCACTGGAATGATCGTTGGTGCAAACTCCAACAACATGATTTGTCGTGTAGAAAATCCTATCGTATACGATGGAATCAATCCACTATCGATCTGTGAAGCTGTTTGAATGGTGATTACCGCTCCCATAAAAACAGACAACAAGGCTACGATACCTATAGACTGGATCCCAATTTTATCCAATTCATCTACACATCGCTTCCAAAAGATAATGCCTTTCTCTGGTTTTCTAAACACTCGCTTGAGCAATAGAAAGTAACCTCCTATGTTTGATATAAACTTCAATTCTAGGCTAAAATACAATAAGCTTTTTGGCGTTATACTTATTTGAGATAAAACTATCCAATATGAAACGTTTAAAACTCAATGAAAGATTAATCATAAAGAATTATGTACCTTGCATCAACAAATTTTTACCTATGAAAAGTTCCTTACAACGTGGATCATTTCTTTTAATGATCGTTTTTATCCTCTCTTTCACTGTATCTTGTAAATCGTCTAAAAAGAAAAACAAATGCAATACTTGTCCTACTTGGGATCAAGTAGATGTGCCGGAGGATGCTGCTGAATGAGCCTAGAGAAATTTAGAAAAGTAATAGGTGATTTTGTTCCTAGTTCCTCCTTGGATCTAGTCCTATCTCTGATTGAAAAAAAACCTTTTCACCTTCGTATTACTGAACCTCGAAAAACCAAAAAGGGCGACTTCCGTCCTAGCCTTAAAAAAGACGCTTATCATAAGATATCTGTCAACGGCGACCTCAATACCTACGAATTTTTAGTTACTTTAATTCATGAATACGCTCATTTAATCACTTGGGATGCTTTTGGTAGAAAAGTAAAACCTCATGGAGAAGAGTGGAAATCGAATTTTGCGTCACTTCTTCAACCTTTTATAGAATTGAAGTGCTTTCCTGATGAGTTAGAACATGCCCTACGAGGACACATGAAAAGCGTCAAAGCTGCCAGTTGTGTGGATATTAAACTTCAAAAAGTGTTTCGAATGTACGACGATGGTCCACAGAAACTAACGGTTGAAGAACTCCCTGAAAACAGTGTTTTTCTGTATTCTAAAGACAGATTATTCAAAAAAGGACCTCGATTGAGAAAACGGTACAAGTGCGAATCTTTGGCAGATGGTCGTATGTATTTATTTTCTCCCTTGGCAGAAGTTGAATTATCAGAAGCTGAATAAGGCTATAGGAAACCTCTCATTATTATGAAGCAAGCTGCACCGGCTATAAATCCGATGAAGGCCAACCAAGCAATTTTTTTCAAGTACCAGAAAAAATCGATTTTCTCCATTCCCATAGCAACTACACCTGCTGCTGATCCGATGATCAACATCGAACCACCGGTTCCTGCAGAAAAGGCAATAAAGTGCCACAATGGATTGTCCATTTCTTCTGTAAACATTCCTAATGACGCTGCAACTAATGGCACGTTGTCGATCACTGCTGATGCAACACCCATTAACATCACTACAATATCCGAGGTTTGAGCACTGGCTAATTCTGTTCCCATCAATGGGATTGATTCCTGCATCATAGATGCAAAACCAAATAAAACACCCAATGATTCTAGGGCTGCTACTGCCATTAAAATTCCTAAGAAAAACAAGACACTTGGCAACTCAATTTTAGACAATGACTTGTGCACCGGACTGTGGTGACCATGTCCCGCCTCATGCTCCATGGCGTGTGCCATTGAAAATTTGGTTCTAGAATAAATTTCCGCAAAAGTGGCTACTACCCCTAAAGAAAGCATCATTCCAACGTAAGGAGGAAGGTGAGTAACTACTTTAAAGATCGGCACAAAAATAATCATAGCGAGTCCTAAATACAACATCGTTGAGCCGTACTTTGACTTAGGTTTCTCCTCTTCTTGTTCGTCATAATCGATTTCACCTTGAAAGGCCGGTAGAAAAGATGCAATTAAAGTAGGCACTGCCATACAAACGAAGGAAGGGATCAACAGATATTTAATCAAGGCTCCCGTGCTTACTTTATTTCCGATCCAAAGCATGGTTGTAGTAACATCTCCGATTGGAGACCAAGCACCTCCGGCATTAGCAGCGATGATAATTAAACCTGCAAACCAGATTCGTTCTTCTCTGTTTTTAAGTATTTTCTGTAGGATAGAAATCAAAACAATCGTTGCCGTCAGGTTGTCAATAATTGCTGATAAAATAAACGCTAGAAAGGCAAATATCCAAAGAATTTTCTTTTTCTTTTTCGTTCTAATAAAACTCTTAAAAGTAGCAAAACCATCAAAATAATCAATGATCTCAACGATGGTCATTGCCCCGAGCAGGAAGATTAGAATTTCACATGTTTTTCCAAAATGATGAAGCAAGGTTTGCTCCATAGTATACATTCTAACGGCATGATCTGTCGTCAATGAATGGGCTGCAACGATTTCGTCGCTGTACTTAATATCGGAAATCTGCTTGAGTGCATGGGCACCTGAATCAAACCATTCGACAAAATGATCCATCCCTAGCGCGACTAAGGCCCACATAAGCGCCATCATCACAAGTGCTGGAATCAACTTGTCAATTTTAATATTATGCTCTAAGGTGATAAATAAATAAACAACAAAAAATATGAGTATTATTACTGGAATCATGGGGTATTATTTAGACTAATTTTTTTAATGCTATTTCAAGACCTGTCTTAGCGATCCCCGTTTTACCCGGGTTCAACTCATGAACAGCGACCATTCCTCTTTTGATCGTCCGTGAAGTATCGGTAAAGATCCCTTCGTCAGACATATCTACTTCTCCCTTTTCCATCAGGTAAGCGAATACACGTGCCATACCGCAGTTGGCAATAAAATCAGGAATAATTGAGATATGCTCATCGGCATGGATCGAGATAGGACCCATAAATATTTCTTTATCTGCAAACGGAACATTCGCTCCACATGCCACCACTTCAATACCTGTTTTGATCATGCGATCCAGTTGATCTTTTTGAATCAATCTAGATGCTGCACACGGCAAGAATACTTCTGATTCCAGATCCCAAATTTTATCATTGATTTCTTCAAATGACATCATGTTTTCTGAAGCCAAGGCATTTCCATCTTTATTGATAAATAAGTTGGTAATTGTTTCATGAGAAAAACCATCTTTCTCTATCAATCCACCTACTCTATCGATGATACCGACCACTTTTGCTCCCCAAAGAGAAAGGTAATATGCTGCCGCAGCACCTACATTACCCCATCCTTGAACTACTACTCGCTTGCCTTGAAGATCACCTCCCCAAATATCGTAGTAGT
This sequence comes from Saprospiraceae bacterium, assembly GCA_045105695.1. Classification (GTDB taxonomy): domain Bacteria; phylum Bacteroidota; class Bacteroidia; order Chitinophagales; family Saprospiraceae; genus CALGLS01. The sequence goes on from JBGCDT010000334.1 coordinate 6,612, forward strand.
GTCTTACTGATTCAGCCACACCGAAACCGGTGATCATATCAGCTACTTTATATTTTTTATTGACATCTGGACTGTACTTCGGGTCTTCAATTTCTTTGACTACACCGTGTCTTAAATGACCAATTCTTTTTACTTTCTGAGCATCGTTGGGTTGAAAATGACCATTGAAAACTCCTTCTTGAGGATGCCAAACACCATTATTTTCGGTCATTGGGATCACTTCATGGATTTCATCTACGTTGAGATCACCACCTGTACCGTAATAATGTTTTAACAACGGAGCTACTGCCTTGTACCAACGTTCTAGCACTTCTTTTTTACGAGGATCAGAAGGATCGAAATTAATTCCTGACTTGGCTCCTCCAATTTGAGGACCACTGACTGTAAATTTAACTTCCATGGTTTTGGCCAACGACTCTACTTCACGCATGTCTAAGCCTTTTCTCATTCGGGTTCCACCACCTGCGGCACCTCCTCGTAATGAGTTGATCACTACCCAACCTTCAGCAGGTGTTAGTGCATCTTTCCAATGGAAAACAACCTCGGGTTGTTTGTTCTCGTACTTGTCTAATAAATCCTTCATATTTCCAAAAAAATCCCGCCAAAAGTAGGGAATAATCCAGTACTATGTCTTTAAATGACATGAAGAATTAAGAATTGACTTTTTAAAAGTTCAATTCTAGAAAATCATTGGCCTGCTCGGCATAAAAACCACCCTGTTCAGAAATCTTCTCTAATTCTTTACGAGCTAAGGTTTTTTGGTCGTTTTCAAATGCAGAGAGCGCAAAATGAAACTCAGACTCCTCTTGAAATAAATTGTTTTTCAACTCCTTTGCTAAATAAAATT
>JBGCDT010000335.1:0-3363 GCA_045105695.1 Saprospiraceae bacterium
GTCCTTTAATGGTTATCGCAGGTGCCGGATCTGGTAAAACAAGAGTTTTAACCTATCGTATCGCTCACCTCATAAAGAATGGAGTAGATCCTTTCAATATATTATCTCTTACCTTTACTAATAAGGCAGCCCGAGAAATGAAAATTCGGATCTCTGAAATTATTGGTGATAATGAAGCTCGAAATATATGGATGGGAACCTTTCACTCCATCTTCGCCCGGATCTTAAGAATAGAGTCGGAGAAACTTAATTACCCATCAAACTATACGATTTACGATACACAAGATTCGCGAAGTGTAATCCGAGAAGTAATAAAAACACTCAATATAGATGATAAGGTATACAAACCTGCACAAGTTCAATACCGAATCTCTTCAGCCAAAAACAATTTAATTTCTCCAGAAAATTACAAGAACAATACGGAGCTTACTTTAGAGGATAAAGCCGGCGGCAAACCCCGAATTGCAGAAATTTATGCTGCTTACAACAGAAAGTGTTTTCGTGCAGGAGCCATGGACTTCGATGACTTACTGTTTAATACAAATGTTTTACTAAAGAAATTTCCAGACGTTCTCTCCAAGTACCAACATAAATTTAAATATGTTCTGGTCGATGAGTACCAAGATACCAACTTCAGCCAATATCTCATTGTAAAACAATTAGTGGCGATGCATGAAAATATTTGCGTGGTGGGTGATGATGCTCAAAGTATTTACTCTTTTAGAGGGGCGAACATTGAGAATATTTTCAATTTTAGAAAAGATTATCCAGACTATGCTCTATATAAGCTAGAGCAAAACTATAGATCGACTCAAACGATAGTAAAAGCGGCCAACAGTATCATAGATAAGAACAAGGATCAGATCAAGAAGAATGTTTGGACCTCCAATGACATGGGCTATCGCATCGAGGTAACCAAGACTTTATCAGACAATGAAGAGGGTGCCGTGGTAGCTAAATCTATTTTTGAAAATAAAAACAACGACCAAGCTAAGCATTCAGACTTTTGTATACTTTATAGAACTAATGCTCAATCGAGATCTTTTGAAGAGTCTTTGAGAAAACTTAACATCCCTTATAAGATATATGGAGGACTTTCTTTTTACCAAAGAAAAGAAATTAAAGACCTGTTGGCTTACTTTAGGCTAACGGCAAACCACAATGATGATGAATCGCTAAAGAGAGTAGTAAACTATCCGGCAAGAGGAATAGGTACCACTACATTAGAAAAACTCATGATCAGCGCCAATGAAAACGATGTTTCCCTCTGGACTATCGCTTCTGATCCCGAGCAGTATGAGGTAAAGCTTCATGGCGGCACTTTAAAGAAATTAGGTGACTTTATTGTAAAAGTGCAAAGTTTTAGGGCGGAGCTAGAAACCAAATCAGCTCACGATCTAGGATATCACATCGCAAAATCGACAGGAATTTTAACGAACCTCCACGCGGACAAGTCTCCAGAGGGTGTAGCGAGATACGACAACATTCAGGAACTCCTGAACGGTATGAAGCAGTTTTCAGATGAAATAGATCCATCGGATGCTCATAAGATTAATACCATGTCTGACTTTTTAGTTGATGTAGCTTTACTTACAGATGCTGATAACGATGATGACAACAAAGACAAAGTGAGTTTAATGACTATTCACGCTTCAAAAGGCTTAGAGTTCCCCTACGTATATGTAGTAGGATTAGAAGAGAATCTATTTCCTTCTCAATTGTCGGTAAACTCTAGAACAGAATTAGAAGAAGAAAGACGTTTATTCTACGTTGCTTTGACCCGAGCTGAAAAGAAAGCCTTCCTTTCTTATGCTGAAACTAGATTTAAATGGGGAAATCTGCAGTATTGTGAACCAAGTAGATTCATAGATGATATCGATCCGGAATACATTGTATGGAACCAAGCTTCGAAGACAACCAAAAGCAGTGGTTTTGATTTCACTACTGAGCGTTCTGGATATTACAAGAAAAAGACGAGTCCCACTCCCCCTGCTGCACCCAAGCTGCCTGACAATTTCAAAAAAGTAGCCAAAAGTTCTAGTGCCACGGAAGACTTTGTTGCTTCTGAATCTTCGCTCATACAAGCCGGGATGGATGTCCTGCACCAGCGGTTCGGAAAAGGTAAGGTTTTGAATATAGAGGGAGCTAATCCCAATAAAAAGGCGACTGTTTTCTTCCCATCTGCTGGACAAAAACAATTATTGCTTAAGTTTGCAAAATTAAAGATCGTCTGAATCCAAATCAATTTCTATTTGATTTTTTATTTTAAATGAAAATATTCAGTCGATTATCTTCAATAGAACCCAAAGAAAACACACAACAGAATACATGGAATACGAAATGGAATATAACAGCAGTCGAGATGATTTAATCATTCCAGAATATGGTAGAAATATCAAAAAAATGGTTGATTATGCGCTCACTGTGGCAGACAGAGAAGAACGAAATACGATCTGTAAAGCAATCATATCTGTTATGGGCCAATTGTTTCCACAGTTGAGAGATATTGAAGATTATAACCATAAACTTTGGGATCATCTGTATATTATATCTGATTTTGAACTGGATGTGGATAGTCCTTATCCAAAGCCAACTCGTGAAGAGATGAGTTCCAAACCAGACCGAGTACCTTACCCTCAAAAGAAAATTGACCAAGGACATTACGGTTATGTTTTAGAAGAATTGATTAGAAAAGCGTCAGCACATGAGAATGAAGACGAAAGAAAAGCATTGACTATCATGGCTGCTAACATGATGAAAAAGAACTATGCCAATTGGAATCGTCAAAGTGTAAGTGATGATTTAATCAAAAAACAATTGGTTAAAATGTCTAACGGTAAATTATCTTTAGAAGATGATTATGAATTAGTTGCCGTAGCGGCTACTAAACCACCTCCAAGACAAACCAAATCTAACAATTACAAGAAAGGAAAAAAATCTCCAAGAAGAAGATAATCCCCTATTTTTAAATTTACTCATTCCCTTGTCGAAAAGTTTTTGATAGGCTCCGGACTCTGACTTATTTTGTAGGTATTTTGGTCTAAAATAAACGGACATCTATCTATGGATACTTTTGTAATAAACGGCGGAAAAAAATTAAAGGGAGAGATCATTCCTCAAGGAGCAAAAAACGAAGCATTGCAGGTCATCTGCGCGGTTTTACTGACTCCTGAAGAAGTTACTATATCTAACATTCCAAACATTGTAGATGTCAATAAACTCATTGATTTACTTAAAGATCTCGGAGTTAAAATAAAGCAACTTTCAGAGGATTCATATACCTTCCAAGCGGACGACATCAACCTAGAATTTCTCAATTCTCAAGCTTTTAAAGACAAAGGGTCTAAGCTCAGAGGAAGTATC
>JBGCDT010000336.1:0-13743 GCA_045105695.1 Saprospiraceae bacterium
GATCTCTTCTCCTGGTAAGATATCCTTCTGTGGTAAAATAGAGTAGGAGACATGGCCATGAGATGCGGGTTCGTTACTGGTACTATCTGGAAGATTAATATCTTCAAAAGTAAAAACCAATTCTCTGTTCTGATTCAGCGCCCAAGTAAAATCGTGCGTAGCTCCATGCACTTTGAGCGTACTCAGATCCACATTTTCCGAAAGGGTATCTCTAATGGTAACGAGGTAGGCAACATCGTTTCCTGTATTCTGAAATTGGATGGTATAATCTAACTCCCAATCCTTGTCGATTTCATGGTTTTCACCAACGCCTCTTGGGATGGCCGTCTTGATATTTGGATCATAAGAATTTACCGCAAAGGTGCAAAAGGTTTCTGAAAAGGGATCGCCATTATTCGTTGGGAAAAGAGTTAGTATCAGATCGTTTATCATCTCTGTACAGTTCGGAACAACGGCAGAAGCTTCTGTGTAAATGGGATGCCCAGGTGTCTGGTCGGCTTCTATCCTGAAACCATCTCCAGCGAGTTCATAACTCAAAAGAATAGAATCGCCAGTAGGTAACAAATAGTCATCGGCATCATGAAGTAGCACGATGTCTTCAATCAATATATCTACTCTAAATTGCGCATCCTGACTCATATCCCCGCTACCTATATTTTTCAATTCAAAGTAAATAGAATCATTTTCGCAGTAGCCACTAGCTGTGATATTGGACTCATCCCAAAGACCATTGGGCGTACAAAGTTCATCAGAAATCAGTTCAACATTTACGCAAAGTACTTCGTTAATTTCTACGCTATCGCAGTCTAAGAAAACGCTCATGGTGATACTACCACAATCGAATATATCCAGTGCTTCCAGTTCAAAGAAAATTGTTCCGTTTGCATCTATAGTGTATGGAGTAGAGGCGGAATCCAAGGTGATGAATTCATCGAAATCTAAGGCGAACACAGCGTCTTCAGCAGGCAAAGCTCCCAGGTTGCAGTAATCTAAAGTGATAGTTCTACTCCCACAAATTCGCAGCGGAGGTAAGGTCAGGTTCCAATCTAAGTATGGACAATCGCCTTGTGGAACCATTAGAAAATTGGTCTGTATAGAATCATTCACAGCCGTCGCTTCTAACAATGTATCTACAAAACAAGGTGTCCAAAATGCAGAGGGCGAAATGACGCTCAAGGTATACTCACCAGCCAGCACAGGTATGTCATAATAACCGTTGCTATCTGCTGAGACAGTATAGTTGTATTGGTCGTTTTGGACGTTTACCAAACTGTTAGGAAGGCCGTTTTCATCAGCATCTTCTATACAATCCATATTGATATCAGCAATGACTTGACCGACGAAACTGGTGTGGTCTTGAAATTCGAAGCAGGATTGGATGAGGTCGTTCAGCGTGTTACATCCTGGAGCATTTGCAGCAATAGTTACGTCTCCTCCGGTCAAAACATAGTTACAAATATTTTCATAACCACATACAGATAGTACATCGTTTTCCTGAATAATTAATGAACTAGTGTATGTTTGTAAATCGACAGATGATAAGGCACTAATATCTGTTAGTACATTGTTTTTATCAATAGTTAAAGAGCCGTTGATGGCTGTCAAGTTCTCCAAGCCTGCTAGTGAGGTTAGTTCTTTATGATTACTGATTTGTAAATTTCCTATACTGCTTACGTTTTCCAAACCAGCTAAGCTTTCTAAATCATCGTTTATGAAAATTTGAACAAAGTCTGGAATAGAATCTACATTGGAAAGTCCAGTAAAGTCAACAAGTGCGTCACAGCTATAGACTGATAGAGATTGAATAGAAGTAATACTCTCCAATAGTAAAAGGTCTGTCAATCCATCATTATCGAATAGCTGAAACTCATCAACGTGCTCCAGATTTTGTAAGCCATTTAAAGAGGTTAAATCTGGATTTTGAATGATCCTTAAATCTTCTAAATGAGTAATGGATTCCAAACCACTGAAATCCTGAATGCCATTGGACCAGTTGGTAGGCGTTCCAACAGAAAGTGTATTTATATAAGAGATATTAGTCAGCGCTTGAAAGTTTAAAGTGAGAGGTTGACCAGCTATTCCGAAAGTATTATAGACTGAGTCCAGGTTCGAAAGTGGAGATAAATCAGATAAAAAATTATTTCCATTTAATTGTATGCTGGAAACAGATGTAATATTGTCTAAGCCAGTTAGGTCTTGTAGAATGATATTATTAACTAAGTCTAGTTTACCATTTACTTTTGAAATGCCTTGAAGGCCAGAGATGTCAATAAGTTCTGAATTAGAATGAATAGTTATGTCTTCACCAATGTAGCTTATTGGATTAGGCCATAAGCTATCTAGACTTTCGTTATACTGAATCTCTAATTCACCACCGATGGAAGTCAGACTTTGAAAGTAAGATAAGCTAGGGACACTTTCGTTTCCGTTAATTGAAAAATCAAATTCTACTGTTTCCAGTGCTGAAAAAGCTTCTAGGTTTTCCAGATTAGTATTTTCATAAATATCCAAATAAGTTCCTATCGATGTAAACTGCTGACCGAATGAAATATTTATCAATGACTCATTTTCACCAATATTCACATACTGCTGAATACTTGATATGTTATCGAATCCAGCGATATTGATCAGGGAGCTATTGCCAGTAACATCGAAGCGAGATATGCTCGTTAAGCTATTGAATCCATCAAAAGTTTCGAGAGATGCATTATCTGAAATGTCGAATGAACCTTCAAAACCTGTTAGTTGATTGAAGCCACTGACTTGTAGCAGTGCGTCATTGTCTTGCACTCGAAAATAACTACCAAGGCTAGTCACATTTTGCAAAGCTGAAATATCCTCTAGTGCCGTGTTCCCACGAATTTGGATCATCCCAGGAACAGTTGTAATGTTATCAAGGCCGCTCAGATTCGTTAGAGATTCTGTATCCCAAATGAGGATACTTGCAGTGACGGAAGTGAGTTGACTCAGCCCATTCAGATTAGTAATGTTATCTCCTGTACCTCCTTCAATGTGCAAGTTGCCTTCTATCTCAGTACATCCAGGGTTATCAGTTGCGAAATTGTCAATCTCCTCCTGAGTGTTCAATGTAAACCCAGGGATAGAGCAGGACTGTCCCCAAGCCAATGTAGTTAATAGTAAAAAAGCGATGCTGGTCAGTATTCTATTCGTCATAATTTCTAGTTTTTAAATCTGTTATTCCTTTCTAACACTACAAATATGACTCAAAGCCACAGTTTTTAAAAGAACAGAATCGTAATATTCTACAAGTATATTTTTGATAAATTTATGATTTTCAATGAATTATGATTAATTTAGTACATATATTTATGTAGTTTGAAAGAACTGGATTTCATTAAATAGACCCCATGAAAGTATTCAAAGTCCTTCATAAGTTGGAAAAACCAAAAATAACCCGCTTTCAGCAATACCTCAATTCTCCTTATTTCAATAGGCGAAAAGATGTAATACTATTGTTAGAAGCTTGGTTAGGAGGGAATAGAAAGCGACAAAGACCTGAGGCGTACTGGTCTGCTATATATGATTTGGAGACTTTCGAAAAATCAAAATGGCACCTGCTGACTTCCCGGTTATTCAAACTTTTAGAATCCTTTCTTATTACTGAAGAATTGCAAGAGCATCCTGCCACTAGGCAATTTTATTTAGTGAAGGCTTACCGAAAACTACAGGAAGAACAGCTCTTTGAGAAAGCAGTTGCGGACACTGGCAAGGCCCTGGAAAAACAAGCTTTCCGAAATATGAACTACTGGCAGTATCAACACAACCTTTCTTACGAAAAATATGACTATATCATTTCTGCTAATCGAAAAGTGAAGAGTAATTTACAGGAAGTCACGGAGTATTTCGATACCTATTTTTTATCAACTAAACTAAGACAAGCTTGTTATGCACTTTCCAGATCCATCATCAAACAAGAGTCTTACAACATCCGCTTAGTCGATGAAGCGATAGAGGAGGTAGAGCGCAATTTTACTCATTTGAAAGTACCTGCCATTGCCGTGTATTACTATTGTTATAAAGCGATAAGTACGGAGGAGAATGAACCTTATTTTAAGCAGCTTAGAGAGGCGATGGAAAAATACCAGCAGTTTTTTCCACCATCAGAGATGCGGGATATTTATACAGTAGCGATTAATTATTCTATTCGAAAGTTGAATACAGGTAATCCAATTTTCATCAAAGAGGCTTTTGAATTGTATCAGTTGAGTTTGGCGCAAGGCTATCTTTTTGAAGATGGAATTATGTTGGAAAGTACCTATGTCAATATCGTGATGCTGGCCTCTAAATTGAAAAAATACGATTGGGCGGTTTCCTTCATTACAGATCAGCAGAGCCATCTGAAAGAAGCCGTCAGAGATTCTTTATATCGTTTTAGCTTGGGTAAAATTTACTATGAAAAAGGATTGTTAGAAAAGAGTCTGAAGGAATTGGTTTTAGTAGATACAAAGGCATCTTTTATTTTCTTGGGGGCTCGGGTGTTGCAGCTGAAAATTTATTATGAGCTGGATGAAATTGATCCTTTGGAAAGTTTGCTGGAAAGCCTCCGAGTTTATTTGCAACGGAGTAAGGACCTTGCTTATCGTAAAGCACATTATAGTAATATTCTCAGTTTTACAAAAAGGCTATTGCAACTTCCAGCGATGAGCAAGAAGGAAAAATTGGCTTTTCAAGAGCAGGTCGAAGAGACTGTTGTCCTAGGGGAAAAAGAATGGTTCCTGAGGCAGATTGGCGGAAAATAACAAGCTGTCTATTTTCTATCTGAGATCGATCTAACAAAGCTTTTACTCTTTTCAAAAACTAGACTGACTTATCACAGGTTGATAAGAAGAAAAGAAACAGTTATAGAATCCCTAGGCTAAAAACGTAGTGGATGTAGGAATATCCATTCATATAAAATTCTTCATAACGACTAAATATAGACTTCTCAGCAAAGAAGTTAAGAACAAAATTTACTCCCTTACGTAAAGAAATTAAGCCCCCTAAAACGCAACTACTTTTCTATTTCTATCCACCTTCAAATAATTGTAATGACAAGAAGGTACTTAATAATAATATTCTTCTTAAGCTCCTTTACTGCCTACTCTCAGTCGGTAGAAAAGCAGACCGATAGCTTGCTTTACGTTATCGAGAATACCTCCTCTGATAGTCTTGTTGCAGATCTTCACTTTTCAATTGCTTGGCTAAATCTTTATAGCGATCCATTAAAAACAGTTTATCATTGTAGACAAACTATTGACTTCAGTGAACGAGCAAATTATTTACAGGCGATTTCGAATGCTTACATACTTACTTTTAATGCACACTTATATCATGGGGCTCCTTCAGATACGTTGCTTCTAGTCATTAAAACACTTGAGAATCATGTGATGACGAAGATGGAAGAATCAGAAATGATGAGGGTTTACTGGATATATGCATTGTACTATGATAATATTAAGCAATTGGATAAATCTACCGAAGCTTATATCAATGCACTAAAAATTGTGGATAAGTATGCAGATAAAGATTCGGTTACAGCCGAACACGCTCGGTCTTCTCTGCGGAGTTGTATTGGAGATGTATTACTTGAACAAGGTAAGATGGAAGAAGCATTAGATTATCTTGAATCATCACTTGAAACTGCATCAGATCCAATCACTATTGGTACTATTCAATATTCAATTGGAAAAGTTTATAATGAACTAGGAAATTATGAAAAGGCAAATCTCTTTTTTAAGGATTCCTATCAAAACAATAAAAAGGGAAAGGATACCGCAGGGATGGCTAGAGCTTTGATCGAAGAAGGAAAATATTTTGATAGAGAGAAATACTTTGAACGAGCAAATGGTCTATATCAAGAAGCTTCAAGCCTGATTGAGGAAAATGAAATAGGGAGTTTATTGCCAGTTGTTTTTGTAGCCTTTGCGCAGCATAAATTTATCAGAAAAGATTATGCTTCCGCCATTAAATATGGTGAACAAGCATTGGCTGAGATTGAAACCCAAAAAAACTATAATTCACTTACTGAAACCTACAAAGTACTTCAAGATAGCTATGCTGCTATAGGAAATTATGAAAATGCTTACGATCTAAGAGGTAAGCAGATGTCCTACAGAGATAGTGTCAATAATTCGGACTTGTCAATGAAAGTCGAAGCTTTGAAAACAGAATTTGAGGTAGCTCAAAAAGAAACTGAAAATGATTTGCTTAAAGCGGAAGCCATTGCTACTCAAAAATCCATTGAAATAAAAAACGCTACAGCTGCTGCTTTGTTATTAGGTCTTTTATTGCTTGGTAGCTGGGCAATGGTTGTTTTCAGATCGAATAAGCGTAAACAAAAATATAACGAACAACTGGAAGCTAAGGTTGAGGAACGAACATCAGAATTGAAAAAGGCCAATAGTAATTTGGCACAGCTTAACTATGAATTGAAAACCTTCAACCACATCGCGTCTCATCACATCAAAGAACCGATTATGAATATTGGAAATTATGTAGGGTTGATATATCATAAGCTTCCTGTAGAACTTCAAGAGAAGTACAAAGACTATTTTCAAACAATTAAAAATAGTACTTCTCAACTCTATACTGTAGTAGAAGATTATTCCAACTACACCAAATTGTCTAAAGGTGAGGAAATAGAATTGGATGATGTAAACCTGAACACTTTGCTCGAAGGAATGGAAGTGAGTTTAGGTAGTTATGCTAGTGGAAAACAGTTTCGTATTATCAATGAAGGGCTTCCGACCGTACATTCAAATTCTTCATTGATCTATACGGTTATGAAGAATATAATTGATAATGGATTGAAATTTAATGAATCAAATACACCAACGGTTTTTGTTAACTCCGAACAAAACGAGAAGTACACAAAGATATTTATCAAGGACAATGGTATAGGTATAGATCCGGCTTATCAAAAACAAATTTTTGAAATGTTCAAAAGACTACATCATCGTCAGAAGTTCCAAGGCTCTGGAGTTGGATTGGCTGTTGTAAAACTACTGATGGATAAATTAGGGGGGAATGTAGAAATAGAAAGCAATGTGAACGAGGGGAGTGTGTTCATTCTACAGCTACCGAACTAATCATCTGAAACACGTTGGCCGAGTGGAAATGATTTAGGCTTAGCCACTTTGTTTTCTGTTTGTATTCTTCTCGGAATTCTAACACTAATCTTACAACCAGATCCTGGGTTACTATTTATCTTTATAGTACCATTTAAAAAGTGGATCATTCGAAAGCATATTTTCAAACCAAGACCGTAGCCCTTTTCGTTTTGAGTGCCTAGGGTAGAAGTGTTTGTGTCTCCCTGTCTTATTTGCTTTAAGGCCTCAGCATTTATTCCTTGGCCAAAGTCAGTAATGGTAATCTCGTCAAAACCTTTTATCAAATCATAAGTAATAATGATTTTCTCTTTTACAGGAGAAAACTTTGCGGCGTTGTGAAAGATGTTATTTAAAATAATCTTTACCATGTTTCCATCTGAGTAAAGCACGGTATCTTTTGGTACCATAGAAACAATATCTAGTTGCTTGTCAGAAATAATTTGAGACATACTTTTTTGAAGATCACTAATCAGTTCCCCCAAGTCGATATGTTTGTTGGAAACCTTTATTCCTTCTTGTTGAGACATAACCCAGTTGAGCAAAGTGTCTAAAGTATAGAAGAACTTAGTACCAGAGTTTTCGATATGGTTAGCAAAATCTAGTATTCGCTTGGAATCTTGTTGTTGGATGAGATAGCTCATCTTCTGAGTTAGGTTCAAAAAGGTAGCTGCGGGATTTTTTAAATCGTGTGCGACTATTTGTATGAGTTGATTCTTCGCTTCGTTTTGAGCGATGTAATGTTCTAGCTTTTCATTACGGTCCGCAAGTGTATTGTTATAAATGATTTGTTTTTGATAATTTCTTTTATGTTCTGTGAAAAAATTATGGACAATCAGTGCAATAGCTAAAGTAACACTAAAGAAAATGACCGCATCATTAAATAGAGAAGGCTTCATTGGATAGACCCCACCAAAAACATCCCAGACGTAAAAGTTAGCACAGAAAATAAAAACGATTCCTAAAATATTGATAATCTTAACCAATATGTTTTCATATAAAATCAATGTGATCAGAATCGAAGAGAAGTAAATAAACTCCACACTAGATTTAGGACCATACGTAACAGACAGTCCAAATATGAAAACTGGAAAAAAGACAGTGGCTATTAACCGGGGAAGAAGATAGTTCTTTAACGCGTGAAGAATGATTGGAAAAAGGAATAAGGACACCGTAATCAGTTCTACTATAGCATCTCCTCTTTCTAGAATTCTAGACTGAATGAACAACAACAAGCTGGCAATTAGGCACAAGGAGGTACATTGATTCAGAATCCGAATCTTAACCTTCTCAATATGAGGAAGATCATGAGTAACACCTATGTTAGCTAGTTTCTTATAACTAACCTTAATATGATTGAACATGAATAGGGGGCTTGAAGTCTGGGTACTTTATTCAAGTTTGAATACCAAAGTTATGTAATTTTTTTGGATATTTGACGATTGCTGAAGTATAGAATTTATCAGCTCCTTTCTCTTGGGTTAATCTTCTAACAATTAATGATACATTCCTCTAACAATACACTTACAAATAAAAACTGCACTTTGCAAAAAATCATTGTAAATCTGCTTTTTCTGGCTCTATTCATAACGAACTTCCCCTCTTGCCGGAGCTCCTGGCAACAATCTGAAATCAAATCCCAACAGTACACTATCTCTAATAAAGAAACAGCTGATCCTAAAATAGAAGCCATAATAAAACCATATCGTGAAGAATTATCAAAAGCGATGGATGTCGTTATTGGTCAAAACGATGTATTGCTTCTCAAAGAAAGGCCGGAGGGCACTTTGAATAATTTTGTAGGTGATCTGCTTTATGAAATGACTTTGCACCACTATGGACCTATAGATTTTGCGACAGCTAATTATGGAGGGCTTAGAATTCCTTCGATACCCACAGGTCCAGTCACACTTGGAAAGATTTACGAACTCATGCCCTTTGATAATCAAATTACCATACTGAAGATGAAGGGCGATCTATTACAACAACTTCTTGACCGTATTGCTGAGCGAAGGGGCTGGGCAATAAGCAAGCATTTGCGATTTCAAATTTCAAATGACAAAGCGATCAATGTTACTATTAATGGTGAACCGCTAACTTATGATAAAATTTACACGATCTCAATTCCAGACTATATTGCCAATGGTGGGGACGGCTGCGATTTTCTAGAAGCCGCAGAGCGAACAGACCTTAGCATATTAGTTCGAGATGCTATGATAGCGTTTATCAAAATGAAAACAGCGAAGAATGAAGCTATCAGTGCGCAGTTAGATGGGCGTATTGCTATTAAAAACTAATCAAAAGGAGATCCTAATTTTCAAGCAAATGAATAGAAGAAATTTTATACAAAAAAGTCTAACCAGCGCAGCACTCCTTTCAGTAAATGCCTTTCCTCTAAGCGCAGTTGAATCTGGTGATTTACAACAGCTTACCATATTACATACCAATGACTGGCACAGTCGGATCGATCCTTTTCCTATGGATGGAGGACGAGATCAAGGCTTAGGAGGTATTGCTCAAAGAGCGAAGATGATCCAAAAGGTACGCGCTGAAGTCAAAGAGGTTTTATTATTGGATAGTGGTGATATTTTTCAGGGAACTCCATATTTCAATTTGTACTATGGAGAACCTGAAATGAAACTGATGTCTGCGCTAAATTACGATGCTGCAACGATTGGTAATCATGATTTCGATGGAGGGATGGACGGTCTTTACAAGGTACTGCCACATGCAAACTTCCCACTGATCTCTTCCAACTATGATTTTTCTGATACCATATTACACAGCTCAGTTTTGAAATATAAAACCTTTCAAAAAGGAAAAATTAAAGTAGGCGTCTTTGGGATAGGTATAGAACTGGAAGGCTTAGTTGCGAAAGATTTATATAAACAAACAAAATATTTAGAGCCTGTTTCCATCGCTAATCGGACCGCTACATTCTTGAAAAAGGAGGAACAGTGTGATTTGGTCATATGCTTATCTCACCTTGGTTACAACTACGATGATGGTATCTGTGATGTGAGGTTGGCCAAATTGACAAAGGACATTGATTTAATCTTAGGTGGACATTCTCATACTTATATGAAAGAACCAGATCGCCGAAAAAATTCAGAAGGCGAAGAAGTTTTGATTAACCAAACAGGCTGGGGTGGTATGCACTTAGGAAGGATAGATGTATTTTTTGAAAAGAAGCGGAATCGGATTTTTGGCAAAGGTTCAAATGATAGGATAGAGTAGGAGAGGGTGAAAAAATCTAGTATCAAATATCAAGAGGCAGATTCAAGATAAAACCTAAAGGGATACTGGAATTTTAGTTTTAGCCAAACCGTGATTGAAGGATATTTAAGTTAACAGTTTAGGGATAGCTTCTCTGAAAACGTTTGACGATTAACTTTTATGTGTTTTTGTTCTATTTATTTTGAAACATTGTGAACCAACTGCCGACCTTATGTTTTACCTTGTCGAAAGATTAGGATTCCGTGTTTGTTTTCAATAAAAAATTGATAGTCAACACATTCCCTTTTTTGGTTATATCTTCCAAGGGTGTAAGCAATCAAATGACAGATATAGAAAATAACAAATTGATTAAAATAAATTATGTTTTTGCACTGATTTACATTTTGTGATCCGAAGATTTTTCCTCACTTTTGTGGTCCTCCACAGGAAGGGGATTTTACCAATCTAAGACCTGTTAGGGTAAGAGGTATCAATGAGAAAACACAACTTTGAAAATACATCAAGTTATTTCAAAGAACAAGGAAAACGTTCCACAGTAAAAACACAGCAAACTACTACCTCCGTTTTGTTGCTTGAGAATTACACATTTTCTAGTCGTTAAAAAAACTAATTATTAATCTCGCTATACGATTCCGAGAGGCTCTAATCGTATGCGAAAAAGAATCTGAAGAATGCTAAAAGATTGCGTCACTGTATGGGAAAACTGTCTGCAAACTATTCGCAGCAGTGTCAACAACCAAAGTTTCAAGACTTGGTTCGAACCCATCAAACCTGTTCGTTTGGACAGAGACGCATTGACTATTCAGGTACCTAACAAGTTTTTTTACGAATGGCTCGAGGAACATTATGTTGCGTTACTCAAAAGAACTATTCGTCAAGAACTTGGTGCTGATGGCAGACTGGAATACCAAATCCTAGTCGGCCAACCGCTAGAGAATGAATACAATGCGCAAAAAACCTTCGTGGCTCAAAATGCGATGAGTGCTTCTTCCCAATCCAGACCGTTTACCCAAAAGAAAAAAAGATCTGATGTTTCTGCTCCAGGTGGAATTGATTCAGTGTCCATCAAAAACCCCTTCGTCATTCCTGGTATCAAGAAACTGAAAATTGAGTCTCAGCTCAATCCATCCTACATCTTCGATAATTTTATTGAAGGTGATTGTAATAAGTTAGCTCGCTCTGCCGGTCAAGCTGTTGCAAACAAACCAGGTGGAACGGCTTTTAACCCACTCGTGATTTTTGGAGACGTTGGTTTAGGAAAGACGCATTTAGCGCAAGCCATAGGAAATGAAGTCCTTAAGTCAAACGACAACAAGACCGTACTATACGTGTCTTCCGAAAAATTCACCAACCAAATCATCGACTCGATTCGTAACAACGCAGTCAATGACTTTGTGAATTTCTATCAATTGATCGATGTGTTAATCATCGACGATATTCAGTTCCTTGCGAACAAAGTAAAGACTCAGGAAATTTTCTTCCACATCTTTAACCAGTTGCACCAAAGCGGAAAGCAAATCATTTTGACTTCTGACCGTGCCCCTAAAGATTTGGACGGAATGGAAGAGCGATTGATCTCCCGTTTCAAGTGGGGACTTTCTGCTGACATCCAAGCGCCTGATTTGGAAACGCGTATGGCGATCCTCGAAGCAAAGATGAACCAGGAAGGTTTGGAACTGCCACAGGATGTTGTCGAGTTCGTTTGCTACAATATTAAAAACAACATTCGTGAATTGGAGGGCGTACTGATTTCATTGGTCGCGCAATCTTCCATCAACCGCATTGACATTGACATCGACTTAGCAAAAGAAGTGATCAAAAACTTCGTCAACCAAATGTCTAAAGAAATCACGGTTGATTTTATTCAGAAGTTGGTTGGAGAGCATTTCGACGTCCCTGTTGAAAAACTGAAAGGACAAACGCGAAAGCGTGGAATCGTTATCGCCCGTCAGTTGTCCATGTACTTAGCTAAGAATTTAACGAATAAGTCATTGAAAGCCATTGGTGAGAACTTTGGTGGCCGTGACCATAGTACCGTAATCTACTCTTGCAAAGCTGTTCAGGATTTGCTGGATACGGATTTGATTTTTAAAGACACTGTCGCTGATCTCGAAAAGAAGATCAAGATGAGTTTGAATGAGAAATAGAATTTTATAGAATCTGATAATGAAAAGTTCGCTGAAGAGTGAACGTAAAAAAAATTAAGGGTATCTGATTTCGTTGAGAAGTCAGATACCCTTTTTGCTTGGTGAGGGGTGAGGTGAATGATGTAGTAGTATCTATTATGTTGTTTTTCTACCTAAGAGTGTGGCCAACTCCTTACCATAATCTATAAACGCAATAGTTTCATCTGTCCGCGCCAATTTGATTTTATCAAAAATGACTAGTGCCTCGCCATTACTTTCTAAATGATAAATCTGACGATTTTCGAAAAAGCGAATAATCTCATCTGTGAAAAATGACCGAATTTCAGATTCCTTATTTCCCATAATTAGGAATTTATTAGAAAAATCTGGATACATCTCAAAGTCAATATCTTTATACCCCGTAAAGGCCATCACTCGATCAAACATTTTTTCTAATACGCCTTCTTTTTCCATAGTGAAAACGGGTATTTTTCTATTCAATTTTAAAACCATCAAAGTCGTATTAAATGTTTCAGCCGTAAAAGCGGAGCCTTCATTGAAAGTTACATCCGTAATTTCCCAAGATACATCCAGCGCTTTAAATTTCCCTTTGATACAGTTTGATTTGCGTTCGATAGGTCTGATTTCGAAAAAGTGAAAATTCTTTAGATACGAAGTATTCCAATCTACTTTATTGGTGTATTGGTAATCTTTTTCTCTTGCTAAATTTTGTAATCGAATTTGTCTTGGCGATAATTTAACGGCAGAACTGTTTAAAGAAAGTTTTAAGGCTTTGTTATACGTAGAGGAAGACACGTGAGAACCTAATCCTTTTATGACGACTTTAGCACCGGTATCATTTTGCGTTTTCAAGAAATCCACGATATAATCCATATAGGTAATACCTACCAATCTTGTTTCCGATAAATCAATATTTACATCTACCCCTGAAGGAATTTGAGACACTAACTTATCTATTTTTAAAATGCCTAAAAAGTTTGCAATTCCTTTAATTTTCAAATCGTAGCTGCCATCTGGTTTCTTGACTAATTTTGAATCCGATTTATAAATCATTTTAAAAAATTCAGGAATAGATACCCTCGCTAATAGCATGTGACTGACCATAGCCAATAACAATCCACCTAGTAATCCAATTAGTAAATTAGTGTAAAGGGTTAAAACCATAGTACAAGAAAAAAATATTAATTGCTCGACGCCCTGGCTATATAATTGTTTGAATACCGCGGGCGACGCCAATTTGAATCCAGTATAAA
>JBGCDT010000337.1:0-5257 GCA_045105695.1 Saprospiraceae bacterium
TGGCAACAGCATCAATAGAAACACTTTCTGATGAGGCGATTAACTCTTATCTCGCGGATAACATTCTGGAATTTGAAGAAGAACTGTTAGAAGAGCTAGCCGTAGATATGAGTTTTATTCCAGAAACGGTAGGAGATGAAGAACTCAACGAATTTCTGGACGAGCTGGGAGGAGATATAGACTTAGAAAACTCCGAAGAACAAATACTGTAAAAAACGAAGTGGTATAAATAAAAGGGGTAACACCCAAAAGAATTTTTCAAGTAATTAAATAATACAACAATGAAGTCATTCACATCAATTTTAGCACTATGCCTTTTCCTGGTTGCTTCTTTGTCTGCCCAGGACGGTAAGTCAAGAAAGGGAGACATGAGGTCTCTTAGAATCGCTTATCTAACAAAGGAATTACAACTGACGCCACAGGAGGCTGAAAAGTTTTGGCCCATCTACAACGAGTATGAAAAAGAACGTAAGAAGTTACGTAAAGACGCAAGAATGACTCCCAAAGGAGCGCCTGCTTCTGACGAAGCGGCAGAAGAAATGGTAGATGCGTCCTTTGAAAGACAAGAAGACTTATTGAAACTGAAAAAAGATTATTATGGCCAGATGAAGACGGTCATTTCTACTCAAAAACTTGCTAAGCTGGACAAGGCAGAAAGAGAGTTTAGACGAAAAGTCGTCAATGAAGTAAAGCGGCGCAAGCAACAACGTAAGGGAGGGAAGTAAAATAGTCAGCGACTATTAGCAACTAAACAATGAGGTAAATGTTTTAACGTTTGCCACTCCGGCGGTCTTTGTATCTATTTGATGCAAAGACCGTTTTTTATTGTTAAAATCAGAGCTTCTTTGAAGAGGCTAAAATAAAAAAACCTTGAAACCAACGATTAAAGCCCATCTTGCTCTCTTTGCCGTAGCACTGATCTATGGAGCTAATTATACCATAGCTAAGGAAGTTTTAAATAATGATTATTTACAACCCTTGGGTTTCATCTTGATGAGAGCTGCGTGTGCTTGTCTATTGTTTTGGTTGTTACATACTGTAGCTGTAAAAGAGAAAGTCGAGCGAAAAGATTTTGGACTATTGATACTCTGTGGTCTGACAGGAGTGGCCATCAATCAGATGTTCTTTTTCAGTGGCCTGAAACTATCGCAGCCCATTAATGCGGCGTTGATTATGACGACTATCCCAATCATGATCATCATGATATCTCCAATTCTTACGGATGAAAAAATTACCTGGTGGAAAATTGCTGGGATCATAACCGGTGCTATCGGGGCAGTTATATTAGTGCTCTATGGAAAATCAGTAGAACTGGGAAGGGAGAATCTCCTAGGAGATATTTTTCTGTTTATTAATGCGACTTCTTATGGAGTTTATTTAGTTTTAGTAAATCGACTGATGCAAAAGTACAATGCGTTTACCGTTTTGAAATGGGTCTTTACATTCGGCCTATTGTTTATCATTCCTTTTGGTGCGCCTCAGTTGGTTGATGTGGAATGGTCTTCTTTTCCATTATCTATTTGGTTGGCAATAGCATACGTACTTCTTTTCACAACTTTCTTTTCTTATCTCTTCAATGCCTATGCGCTCAAAATCGTTTCTCCGACTGTTGCTGGGATCTATGTTTATCTACAACCATTGCTGGCAACACTTGTGGCTCTTTCTTTAGGAAAAGATGAACTTACGTTGATTAAGGTCTTTGCAGGAATGATGATTTTCCTAGGAGTATTTCTAGTCACTAGAAATAAAAAAGGCAAAAATGATGTCACAAAATAACCTATCAAATGAGGTGTTTAGAGCTGGCTTAACTCGAAATTAACTAAACATATATAAAAAGATAGCTTTAGTTTTTAATCTTATATATTGTTGTATGTAAACGAGTAGATTAGGTCATAAAACTAGTAGTTTATTCGTATTTAAATTTTATTTAAATTATTGATTATCAATATATTATAGACAATAGTATATCTCTTCTTTCCGTTTTGCTTCAAAATTGTTATGTGGAAAAAAAGGTGATCAAAAACGCCTTTTGTTTAACAGTTTTTTAGGATATTTACCTCAAACACAGAAGTAAAACATTATGAAACCACGAAATTACAAAAACAAAAAAAAGCTAAAAAGTATTGTCACTGAGTATGAGGCTATGTTTGAGCAAGGAACGGTATGTTTCTTTGAGGAAACGGTATTTTTAGATATCGCCGATTATTATGAAAATAAAAATATGATCGACGAAGCCTTAAACGCTATTTCTCATGCAATTGAGCAAAACAGCTTTTCCGCAGCCCTCTTAATTCGAAAAGCAGAGCTATTGTTGATAAAAAATTGTATCCCTACAGCAATGGATTATCTAGATAAGGCAGAACTCTTTTTTCCAAACGATCAGACTATAAAAATCATGAAAATTGAAGTCATGGTTGAGCAGGGTCATTTGAGCAAATCACTAATACTAATCAAAGAGATGGAAGAGGATATGGACAGAAGGTATACAGCTCGTCTATTTTACTTGAAGTCGCTTGTATATGAAGCAAAGCGCAATTACGGTAAGATGTTTCGATCATTGAACAAAGCAGTAATGGTTGATCCGGATAATGAACTAATCCTGAAAAAATTATGGTTAGGAGTAGAACTAACAGGTAAGTTTGAAGAAAGCGTAGATATCCATAATATGGTCATTGACCATAATCCATTTTCAGCTACAGCATGGTACAACCTTGGTCATGCGCACCTTAAGCTTGAAGAGTATTGTGAGGCAGAGGAAGCTTTTGAATATGCTTTTTTAATAGAAGAAGATTTTGAAGACGCATACAGAGATTGTGCAGAAGTAAGGATCAGAATGAAAGATTATGAAGGAGCGCTTGATTGCTACGAAGAAATGCTAACGCTCTTCAATCCTGATTCAGCTTTATTCGTCAACATCGGTTACTGTTATGAGTGTATGGATAAATATGATCTGGCTCAGGTATGCTATGAAAAATCGTTTAAATATAGCCGTGAAAATGACTGGGCATATTTCCGCAAAGGATCATGTTTACTGAAAACAGGAAAAACGGAGCAAGCTATTATTTTTCTGGAAAAGGCTAACTTAATGGAAAAGAATAGTGAAGTCTATATCAATGAATTAGCTAAAGCTTATTGTAGAAACGGAGAAGACAAAAAAGCAAATGATCTGTACTATAAAGCTACAGGAGCAGCCCCAGATTTGTGCTCTGTATGGATTAACTATGTAAAATTTCTCTTGGCTAAAGGTAAAGTGAAAGGAGCATTAGAACTTATTGAAGAAGCGGAGATATATGCGATGGGGGTAGAATTGGTTTACTGTAAGGCAGCCTGCCTAATCGTTGCAGATAAGAGAACTAAAGGAAATCTAGTTTTGCGACAAGCCTTGCGTCAAAAATATGACACCCACTATTGTTTATTCAGTATCTATCCGCAGTTGAAAGATGATGTAGATGTACTATTAGAAATATCTACGTTTCAATTATAAATAGAACTAACTCAGACTATTCTAAAAAGCATCATCGTGATAAAAGCGATGATGCTTTTTTTATGTCTCCTGCTCCTAGAAAACCTTGAGTTGTGGCACCTTTTTTGCCCAATTTTAGCCTTTACACACCTGTCTTTAAGAGACCTCCACCCACTTGATTATACATATTTTTTTGTAAAACTATTGTTATGAGAAAACAAGAGAAAACTACACTTATGTCTAATAGACTCACATCAAATTTTGGAAAACTCTCCATATTCTTTTGCTGCGCTGTGATTTTGTGCCTTACTTCTTGCGGTAGAGATGATGACCAAGTTGTGAGTGTTGACCAAGAAGAATTTAGTGCGGAGGATAGAAAAGCTATAAGCAACTCTTTGGAAAACGCAATTGATAATCATGAAGGGTATGATGTCATTAATCCGCAAGCAACCTCGGAGATGGCTGCATTTCATGAATACCTGAACCGAAACTATCAGGCATTAGTCAATACAGATCGAGTGACGAATAGAAATGATTTTAGTTGGAGTATCCACGTATTGGATGATGAAGAATCAAAAAATGCATTCATAACCCCCGGAGGTGCAATGTATATTACTACTGCATTATTAAAATCAATAAAGACAGAACATGAGCTGATTGGCATTCTCGCACATGAAATAAGTTATGCTGATGGTGATGTGTTGATTAATAAACTTAAGAATCAATTTGATGGGGGAGTTTTACTTTTCGAAATAATACAAGGATTTAACCCACCAGAGCTTCCTTCAATGGCAGCAGCACTAAAAGATATTTCATTCACAGAGGAGGAAGTTTTAGCAGCAGACAGTTACGCCGTAGACATAATCTGCGACTTTTTATATGATCCACATGGAATTCGAGATTTTTTAAAAAGAATAACTACAAGTGAAGAAAAAGTAGACTGGCAAATTAATCGTCCAAGTACAGAAGATCGAAATAAACAAGTGGAATTAAATGCCTCAGGTTGTGGACCAGGTAGAAGATTTGAAGATAGGTATCAATACTTTTTGGAAAACTTACAGTAGATCATATCTACTTGAATAAAAAACTAATTTTAAAAAGGTCGCCGGTATAAATCACCAGCGGCCTTTTCTGTTGTTGTAAACGAAGAGATTTCAAATGAAATCTTTATGAAAAGAATAAGAGCAATCCATCTGATCGTTATAGTTTTGATTATTTTTGCCAGTAAATGTATTGTTACCATTTAATGTACTTCAATGAAGCTTTTAAAAAACTTCTTAAAATAAAAAAACAAAAATGCTCTTCAAGCAGAAAAATATATCGTGGGTTTTATTCCTGACTTTTACACTACTGGTAACTGCCTGTAAAAATGACCCTAAGCCGCCGATCAAAAAAGACGATAAACCTACGGTCAAAAAAAAACGGGTGAAGGTCCCAGCGTTTAGTAAAGATTCGGCTTATCAGTTCGTATCCAAACAAGTTTCTTTTGGTCCTCGCGTCCCTAATATGAAATCACATCAAGAATGTAAAGAGTGGATCACTTCAAAATTAGAGGCATATGGCGCAACAGTCATCTTACAGAATTTCGAGGCAGAAGCATACACTGGTACTACACTAAAAGCAACTAATATCATCGGGCAGATTAATCCATCGCATCCAAATCGAGTGGTACTTTCTGCACATTGGGACACGAGGCATATTGCCGATGCTGACGAAAACCCTGACAATCGGGATAAGCCAATTCTAGGAGCAGATGATGGAGGAAGTGGTGTAGGAGTATTGTTAGAAATTGCC
>JBGCDT010000338.1:0-5253 GCA_045105695.1 Saprospiraceae bacterium
CCTCCATCGTTTGAATAGAAATTTCTCTATGAACATCTGTTTTGAGCAGAGAACCAAACCCCATGTTTTGTAACAAAGAAACGCGTGGTTGCGAATACTCAGTACGATATAAAGGAGCTGCCATTTCATACTCAAAAAAGAGGTGCGCAAAACGGTCGGAGGTAAATTCATAAGGCACTAAAGTCTGAAAAGAATTATCAATAATAATAAACCAGGAATCGTTAGCCACGACATTGCTCGTAAACAACTGATTGAACGGAACGGCACCTTCGACTAAGCCAGCTTCGATACGATAACGAATATTACCAAAGCGGCGGATTGGAAAAGTCTGCGTGATAGCTGCTGTGAATCGATCAAAGTCATAATCACCATTTAGAATCTTTAATCCTTTACTGTAGCTGAATTCTAGAATTGGAAAATTCGTTTGAGTGGAAGCTCGGGAGCCCATGAAGTTTACCGTTTGTTCGCCGAAGGCATATCTTAGGTAAAGCTCCAGATTGGTTATTGAAAATTGGTCGGTTTCAAAATCATCGGTTACCAATTGATAGTCATAACCCGTTTGCCAATCGGTTTTTTTCAGCGAAACATCAAACTGTAAAAAGGACCAATTCCTACCGTTTAAAGCCAACTGATGCTCTTTCACCTGACTCATTCTAAAGGCATAAAAACGATTTGTAAATATATTGTTATCAATAGAGAACAGATTTGCATCTTGGTTCAGATCATCTTTGTATTTGTAGTGAAATTGTAGTTTGTCATTTGGTAATAAATTAAAAGTCAGTCCTCCTCCATACTTCCAGGCTTTGTCTTCAAAACCGTAGCCGCCGTAAGCATACAACTCAATCCACTTACTAAAAAACTCATTGGTTGAAAAGCCACCACCTAGTCTCACATCTTCGTATTCATTAAAACTAAGTACTTCTGAAACTAAGAAATCAACCTTACCTAATCTCCATCTCCCAGAGGCCAATGCCTCTGCTCCTTTTAAAAACTGATCGAGATGTTTTTCCTGACCAATGGAATCCATCGTTACATAGGTCTGCTTTTCTTTTTCCGAAAGTGTAAAGGGACGACTGGCCAACCAGAAGCTATCTGTTGCCAAGTTTGCTTTATTATCCAGTATCCAGGAATCTCCATTGAAGTCTTTTTTATTCCACTGTGGATTAATTTTTACATCGCTGACATAACTCTTCCCTGATATTTTTATACCCATCAATTCGTCAGGATATTGCTCTGCTTTGAATTCGAAATTCAATTCTTCTGGAAACCAGAACCGCTGATCGATCAAATGATACTGCTGTTCGATTTTTAGATTTATAAACGCAGGATCATCAGGTTCAGCTAATACATTCTGAATGGCGTAACCATTGGTATTGATGTAGAGTAAGCCTTTAAGAGCATCAAAAATCTTCCCCTTTTTGGGTTCGAACTGAATTATAAAAATACTATCCGCATTACTATACAAAGTATCCTGAATCGAGAAATAATACGACGCCATGCTATTTGGACTGATAGGATTCAGATAGCTTTTTTCTAAAATATTCAGGTGCTCTTCATAGAAAGAAAAAGGCTGAATGGCATTTGCAATAGCCGCAAAAGAAGGATGTTTAAAACCAGATACTTTGTTTTGCAAAACCACCTCATTGATCGTCTGAGGCTTTTTGAATTTCCGTTCCGTAACACTTTCCATCAAAAACATATAATGATGTTCGCGCTGCGCACTTAGCTCATCTACTCGACTGAATCTTTTGTCATCATATTTTCCAAAAATACCTTTCCGTCTTTTTCCTCCTAGTGTATCTGTCTGAAGTTTTTCAATGGCTTCCTGATTAGGCATCCAGTCGAACACCATTTTGTTGTAGGTTTTACATTGATAACCATTTCTCTTTTCTGGATTGTGAAGCGAACGGTTTTCTACTGCTTTTCGAATAATTCGATGAGCTGGATTTTCACCTGCCACAACAGTTATCTCTTCAATGCCAACTGCAGCTAATTTCAGTTGAATCTGCAAAGGCATTTTTTCCCCTCCGGTAAGAGATCGCACTTGATTTTCATAACCAACATAGCTCAATTCCAACTGCTCAAGAACCTCCTCTTGTTCTATCGAAAAACGACCATCTATACCTGTAGTCAGACCATTTGTAGCATTATTGTTAATTATAATATTTACAAATGCCAGTGGCTCACCATAAACATCAGTAACAATACCACTGACTTTTTGCTGAGCAAACAAGCCATTTAAACCTATAAAATAGAAAAAGAGAAAAAAGTAGCTCGATTTAAAATCCATCAACTGTATCGCTTTCATTATGAATCAATTACAGGACAAGAACGTAAAATCTTTGTTAGGAGTGCCTTATTTCTAAGGCGAATAGCGTAAATTTACAATTCGCTATATTAAGACTGGCTTATACAAAACTGATTATCAAGCAATTAATCATTTCTAAACTTATAAATCAAAATCTAATAGTTTAGAAGTAGTTCAAAAAATGTGAGATAACGCATAGCCAGAATAAACAGTTAAAAAGGTTTAAAACAAAGTAAAAATCAAAAATATGAGTTCAAATAAGTTTCTCTGCGTTCACGGACATTTCTATCAGCCACCTCGTGAAAATGCTTGGTTGGAAGTCGTCGAATTACAGGACTCTGCACAACCTTTCCATGACTGGAATGAACGCATCAACTTTGAATGTTACGCTCCAAATCGTGCGGCTCGTATTTTAAACGGTAGTCAGGAGATCATTAAAATTCAAAATAATTATTCTCATATCAGCTTCAATTTTGGTCCTACCCTTTTGTACTGGATGAAGGATAATGACCCCATTACATACGATCAAATCATTGCTGCTGACCAGCGCGCTCAAGAGAAATATACGGGCCACGGTTCTGCCATCGCTCAAGCTCATGGTCATTTAATTTTGCCACTTTGTAATGAAAGAGATAAGGAAACACAGGTCATTTGGGGTATCCGAGATTTCGAAGAACGCTTTGGCAGAAAGCCAGAAGGAATGTGGTTGGCGGAAACTGCTGCAGATACTGCTTCACTAGAAGTGCTCGCTGAGCAAGGTATTAAATTTACGATTCTTGCTCCTAGACAAGCCCGAGCGGTAAAACGAATTGATGGTAACGACTGGAATGATGTATCAGGTGATCGAGTAGATCCACGTCGTCCTTACCGTTGCTTTTTACCTTCCGGAAAGCACATTGATTTGTTTTTCTACGATGGAAATGTAGCGCAGGATGTTGCCTTCAAAGGTTTGCTCAACAACGGAAAAGCATTTGCCGACCGACTTACTTCTACCATAGACAACAACGACGAACCACAGTTGATTCACATTGCAACCGATGGAGAGAGTTATGGCCATCATCATCGCTATGGCGAAATGGCTTTAGCTGATTGTCTTGAGCATGTGGAGAAAACCGGCGCAGCTGTCCTAACAACTTATGGGGAATATCTCGAAAAATTTCCTCCGACCTGGGAGGCTAAGATTTTCGATAACAGCTCTTGGAGTTGTGTACATGGAGTAGAAAGATGGAAGTCCAATTGTGGTTGTAATAGTGGTCGTCCAGGCTGGCATCAAGAGTGGCGTGCTCCTTTGAGAGGTGCATTTGATTGGTTAAGGGAAAAGCTAATTTTGGTTTTTGAAAAAGAAGGTTCTAAATATTTGAAAGATCCTTGGGCTGCTAGAAATGAATACATCGAAGTCATAAACAACAGAGATCGCGAAGTGATTAATGCTTTTATGAAGCGACATGCTGCAAAACGATTGACTAAATCTGAATTAACTGCTACGCTGCGCCTTCTGGAAATGCAACGTAATGCCATGTTGATGTACACCAGTTGCGGCTGGTTCTTTGACGAAATCTCTGGAATAGAAACCAATCAGATTTTGCAGTATGCGCTAAGAGCTATAGAATATGCGAAGCAGGTAACTGGAGGTAAAAGCTTCGAATCTGACTTTATTCGATTACTCAAAAATGCACCCTCCAATGTATTCGAAGATGGAGCTGCAAGTTTCCGTAAGAATGTATTGCCTAAGCGAGTAGGTTTGATGCGAGCGGGGATGCACTTTGCTGTAGCTGCTTTATTTGAAGATAGTCCTGAGGAAATGGCCTTATTTAATTATACCGCTGAGTCTGATTACATTCGAAAAGAAAAAGTAGGTTCACATCGCTTGATCGTTGGTAAGGCAGTGATGAAATCTAAGATCACACTTTCAGAAAAGAAATTTCAGTACGCAGTTTTATATCTCGGTCAGCAAAGTCTGATTGGTTACATCAGCAAGGACATGAAGGAAAGTGATTTTAAGAAAATGGAAGAGGACTTGTTCCATACGTTTCATAGTAATAACCTCGGTCAGGTGATTGCCGCTATGCCCCAGCATTTTGGTTCTGAAAGTTATTCCTTCGATCACTTATTCAAGGATGAACGCAGAAAGATTCTCAAGCAAATCACTAAGCGAAATATGCGCGTTGCGGAAGCATCTTTTAGAGAAATCTATGACGACAATTATCAATTGATGTCTAGTATGGAAAGTAGTGATATTCCTATTCCAAAGGCTTACCAAAACGTAGTACAATTTATTGTCAATGCAGATATGCATCGTTTTTTCACAATGGAAAAATTAGACATCAAGCACTTGGAACGTTTGCATAAGGAAATCAAAAAGTGGAAAATTAAACTAGGTAATGAAGATTCCTTTGCACTCGCTGCTAGTGAAAGAATCTATTACGAAATCCAAAAAACAGAATTCTCGGACGAACCAGTAGAACATTTAGAAAATATTTCTGATTTGCTACAGATTCTAAAAGAGATGAAAATCGAAGTCAATATCTGGAAGAGTCAGAACCTTTTCTTCCCAATGATTAAAGGTTATTTAAAAGGAACCTGGGTTTTCTATTCTACAGAATTGGAAGAAGCTTATTTACGTTTAGGAGAACTTTTGGAAATAAATACAGTGAAGCGAGAAGTGAAAGTTTAGTAAAACAACATTTATTATGAATACAATAACAATACAATTACGGACTGCCCTTCTATTGTTTATGTTCCCTGGTATTCTACTTTCACAACAAGTTTTACAAAAGGAAGTCCCCCCAGCAAAGCCCATACTGTCTGCTGGGTTTCATGCTGGTATTAACTTTACGAATGTAACTTCGAACATGCTTGCATTCCCTGAAACGGGGGTAAACTTTACTCAATTGGATCGCAAGGTCAATGTTGCTGCTCGAATGGGTGTGCAATTTTTGATTCAC
>JBGCDT010000339.1:0-6118 GCA_045105695.1 Saprospiraceae bacterium
GGGTGGGAGTGGCTTGTTTTCTGTCGGTCATGTCGCGGGCTAGTTTATAACTGGTGTAGCCACCGTTCGACATACCCGTCGAGTAGACACGGCCCAGGTTGATATTATAATTTGTATGAATGGTATCAATCAATCTGTCGATAAAACCGACGTCATCTACCTCTACAGGGACACCAGGAAATTCAACATCCCATCCCTGCCCAGAACCGATAGGGTTTGTTCCATTGGGATGACAAATGATAAAATTGGCGGTATCAGCTACAGCGGTGAAGGCCGTGTAGATCCCCTGTTGCACAGTATTAGTAACAAGACCATGAAGATTAAAGACCAGCGGCCATTCTACACCAGGCTCGTAGTTGTCTGGTAGGTAAACGTCGTAGGTTCGTTCCTCCCCGTCATGCATCATGGT
Organism: Saprospiraceae bacterium; assembly: GCA_045105695.1. Taxonomy (GTDB): domain Bacteria; phylum Bacteroidota; class Bacteroidia; order Chitinophagales; family Saprospiraceae; genus CALGLS01. Next base: position 410 of record JBGCDT010000339.1, read on the forward strand.
TGCTTGGATAAGTTGTGCGAAAGCAGGAACAGAAAATAAAGCGATTACGAGTGTAAAAAGATATTTCATATGTAAAGTGTTTTATCAGGTATAAACGATAACAGCAAAGATAGGTTCAGAGCTGCTATTATTATACAAATTTTCTAAAAGGTTTGATTTATTATCTTTGCGCCTTCCGGCAATAAATCGAAGGTAAGGTATCATGAATTTACAAAAACTCAACCATTTTATAGCTCTCTACAAAACGCATATTCAAAAGAAAAAGCCCAATGATTTCGGGCCTCATTGGGAGTCTATGCTACATTTTCAAAAGTCTTGGGATGTAGATGCTCCTGACCTTGCTGCAATGTACGACAGTAGTTTGCAAAATACACAGACCAAGCGGATCTGGAAGCGCGAAGCTTGGGAGCCAAAAGAGATGATGATTCGCTTCGCACAAATGCAGCCCGAGTTTCTAAGAAAAATGTTCAAAGACTTATTTGATGAAACGAAAGACCTGAATGGTCGAATCTCTCGATTCAAGTTCGGTTTGGATACCTTACTACTGGAATACAAAGAACGTAACCCTCGTCGCATCGACAACAATCATTATCACGATGATTCTGAAATGGTACATATGTATCTTAGTTTTCGATTTCCTGAAAAGTACTGTTTGTTTCACTACCCAGAGTTTAGAAAACTGACGGAGTTGCTGATGCTACAAAATCCACCCAGCCCTTTTGAGACCGACCGCTTTTTTAAGATTACGAAAATTTGGAGAACCTTTCTGGCAAAAGACCCTGAAGTTCTGAAAATCCATAACAAGGTGTTTACGGATATTGATGTCAGCGGTTTTTTGGTCTTTGATTTTTATAGAGAAGCGATTGGTTAATGAAAATTAAAATGTAAATGAAAAATGCCTTCTTTCGTAGTGGCTCGCGCTGCCATTTGGAATTGCGTTTTGAGTTAAGCAAGGAAACTTGAACCGCAACCTGTAAGTTGCAGCCCAAGCAGGTAAAGCGCTGAATTAAAAAAACTAAATGCAATTCTAATTTGTTACTGCTTCACAAAAGCAAGCGAACTTAATTATTCAACCATCAAAAGTCTAAAAACGATGTCCTCTTATAATCCACTCAAAGTTTGTCCACCATCTCCCAACTGTGTCTGTACCATAGATACAGATCCTAAGAAAAAGATGGAAACGCTTTCCTTCGCTGGTTCTGCTGAAGAAGCAAAGACAAAGATGAAAGCTATGATTTTGGACATGAAGCGAACTACGCTCTTAGAAGAAAGAGAAGACTATTTACACTTTCAATTCAAAACCTTTTGGGGTGGATTCAAAGACGATGTAGAATTCTATTTTGATGAATCAGGAAAGGCCATTCACTTCCGCTCAGCTTCCAGAGTAGGGTACAGCGACCTTGGCGCGAACGAACGGAGGATGAAGAAAGTGGGAAAGGCTTGGCGGAAGCTTAAGTAGTTTCCTCAATAATTTCCCAAGAGCTACTAATCTCCGCTGCTTTTTCTAACATTAGACTTACAGAACAATATTTCTCCAGGGAAAGTGCAACCGCTTGCTCTGCTTTCTTTTCTTTTACCTTACCGTAGATTTTATAATGTAAGTGAATTTTAGTGTAGACTCTTGGAATCTCTTCCTGCCGAGTACCGTCCACCTCCACTTCTATGTGTTGAATATCTTGACGCATTTTTTTTAGAATCATTACAATGTCAATGGTGCTACAACCAGCTACTGCCATGAGGACCGCTTGCATGGGCCCGGTAGCGGAACCATCGGCGGATAGGGCGACGCTGTGGCCGGCTTCATTAGTGGCAGTGTAGTGGTCTAGGTTGTCTGTGCTTTTTAGAGTTACTTTCATGAGTTTTTTTTGTAAGTGTATTGTTATATCTAATTGAGAATGTGAGTTGATGAACTATAAGTTTATCCCAGAGTATTTAGTTTTTTTATAAAAGACTTTATTTGAAGTAATTGGTTTTTCGAATCATTTAAGTCTGTATTAATAGAATTGGTCTTTTGTTGGTTTTCTATTTCAGTAATAATCAGTTCCATTAATTTTTTTAGAGTCTTGATCTCTCTAGGGAGTATTCTTTCAAAATGGGCTATCTCAGATTCCGTTTCTACTTTTAGTAAATCTTCAATTTTGTAAAAAGAAGCCAAATCTGTCATACTAGGACCATAGGTTTCATACCAGCCCAATCCGGTAGGAACTACTGACCAAACTTCTTTTTTATTACCTGTCGTTTTATCTATGTTCATTTGTCTTTCATTTACGATCAATCCCCATCATCAAAATCTTCTTATTCTTCTTCTCCTCCGCAATATACGCCCTTATCTTCTTCTGCTCCTGCTCCAAAGTAATTAAAGTCAGATCAATGCTATCCATCGTCTGATCAATACCAATAACCGTATTTTTAATCTTTTTCTTCAGCACCCAATCGATGATCAGGTTATTAAAATACTGATGCAAAAAATCATGGAGCACATGAATCTCATGCTGATAAGCGATCTTGTACTGCTTAGAAATATCATGTAGCTCTTTCTGGAATTCAAGCAGCAGTGCATCTGCTTTGTTAGCATCCGACTGCGCACGATCGATGTACATTTTCTTTTTTACCGAACCAAAACCAGCGCTTGAAATATCCATGCTTCCCCAGCCGCGGACTTGCTCCAGGTCTTCCTTGATTTTGACCAATTGTCTCTTAGCTTTCTTACCCGCAGCGATGGCTTCTTTGACTTCTCGCTTCTTTGCATAATGCCCAAAAATCTTTTTATCGATCAAACTGAGTTGCTTTTTCAAGGCAGGATTCTTCAGCGGAATGGCAATTTTCTTTCGCTCCAACAAACGATCTAATTCTTTTTCCGCAAGGTGTAAACTACTGAGTACGCCCTCCAGTAATTCCTTCTCTTTTTCCATATCCACAATGGCCTGTTCGCAACGTTGCCGTTTCATAAAGGCCATTAGGTATTCTTGTTGCTCTTTGTCAATCGCTGATTTCAGATCTCCGAGCAAATGATAGAAAACGCGACGCAGACCGGCAGATTTGATGCGCTCATAGTCATCCTTTTCTTTTTGCAAAGATCTGTTGAGCAGTCGAAATTCAGCTTTTCGTTCTTTCAGCAATTGGTCCAATTGTCTAAGATGAATCTGAATTTTTTCTTTACGTTTAACTGCTTCTACCGCTTCTTGTAATTTTTTATCTAGGTCGCTTTTCATAGAATTCTATTTTTTGGGAAGATAGGAACGTTTTGAAAATGAGATATTAATTAAGTGGGGCGTTTTCAATCTTCATTTTTATTGAAAAGCTGTTGCATCCCTTCGAGTCCTTTTTCGCGAGCGAAAGCCATATTCCGTTCGGGGATACCTTCTACATCAGGGAATTGATCAATAGCTTTTGACAAAGACCCTTCTCGAAGGAGGTGGACCATAGGATAGGGCGACCGATTGGTATAGTTCGCAGGATCTTGCTCATTGCTTCCTGCAAAAATATACTTTGGGTGAAAACTGGCGATTTGATAAACACCCTCATAGTCATGAGCGACCAACAAACCCTCTGCTAAATCCACGAAATCGAGATAAGAAAGAAAATCTGAAAACTGCTCTGGAAAGATGATCAGCGTTGTTTCTACATCTTCCCGTTCATTCAATTGCTGCAATTCTAACAATACACTTGCAAGTTGCTCTTCAGGGGATTTCGATTCTACTATCGTATAATGGATACGTTCATCCTTGAAAGGTTTTCCTGCAAAGGGGCAAAAGTTGCAACCAATAACGATTTGCTTGACCCAAGCTTTGGTGGTGAGGATAGGGGAGTTGGACATGTTATTATTTTAAGTGCAAGAAACAAGATAGAATTTCAAGTTCAAAACACTTAGTGCAGAAATTTCACAAGTTATTCTGGCGGAAGGATTTTAGAAGTGATGTTTTTAAAAATAAAGTATTAATATTTACTAAGCGAACTTATAGACTTTACTAATTGTTTTAATCTTCAGAAGCCCAGTGAACTTAAGAGTTGAGAGAAGTTTTAGCCTTAGTCAATTGTTTTAGTTGGTCAAAAGTTAACACAAGCTTAAAAACCGCTCAAATATCTACACAATAGAACAAATTACCAGTTATTTGGTTATATTTGTGCCACCTCTCTGAAATGGTCGCTTTAGGTATACTTTGATTTGTATTTGTTTGCCAATTGTTTTTTCACTTCTCAGGTGGTTTAAATTTTTAACTTTCTAAATTAGAACATGGCAAAATCGCAAGAATCGTATAACAAAAAAGAAAAAGAAAAAAAGCGTTTAAAAAAGAAAAGAGAAAAAGCTGAAAGAAGAGAACAACGTAAAGCTGAAAAAGCAGACAGAGGAACTTTATCCTTTGAAGAACAACTTTCTTACGTTGATGAAAACGGTAATCTCACTTCTGAGAAACCTGATCCAACCAAAAAAATTGAAATTAAGGCGGAGGATATAGTATTAGGTGCATCACCTAGAGACAACTCTACTATGGATCCTAATCGTAGAGGTAAAGTGAAATTCTTTAATGATGAAAAAGGATATGGATTCCTATACGACGGAGCATCTGAAGAATCAGTCTTTGTACACATCAATAACATCGTGGACGCAAGCATTAGAGAAGGAGATAAAGTGACTTTCCAGATAGAAATGGGTCCTAAAGGTCCAAGCGCAGTGAATGTGCAATTAGTTAAGTAATTATTTTGTCGGCTGAAATGTCAGCTGATACGTATAGCTCGAAAGGGCAGTACAACCAATAAGTTTTTTTTATTTTTTAAATTTTTATTATGAATATTTTCGTAGCAAAGTTAAACTTTGACACACGCGAGTCTGAATTAAAGACTGCATTTGAGGGGTACGGTGAGGTTGATTCTGTAAAGATCATCATGGACAAATTTACTGGTAAATCAAAAGGCTACGGCTTTGTTGAGATGCCAAACGAAGAAGAAGGACAGGCAGCTGTCGAAGGTTTGAACGACCAGGAGCTAGATGGTAGAACCATTGTAGTAAAGGTTGCAGAACCAAGAGAGCGTAGAGACAACCGCGGCGGCGGAGGTGGTGGATACGGTGGAAACCGAGGTGGCGGAGGCTACGGCGGCGGAGGCGGCGGTGGTTACAACAGAAGATACTAGAATTCACTTCTGTTGAATAAAATCTAAAATTATGGAAAGCTCTCATTTTATAATGGGGGCTTTTTTTAGTTTTTATAACAGGGTGATAAGGTAGTTAAGGCAGATAGGGTAGATGAGGCTTTTGTAAGACTTAATACACTATTATTGTAATCTCAATCTATAGGATTTCGTAAGCCAAATCAAAGTGCCACAGATATTCTAAACTAACAGCGACCCTATCAACCTCATCCACCCAATCTACCCCATCCATCTTTTTAAAAAAAACATCAATAACAAGATAAAACCATCAACTCCCAATATGACATTCAAAGATCTAAGATTAGTAGACCCTATCCTTAAAGCATTAGAAAAAACAGGTTATGAAAATCCAACGCCGATACAAGAGCAAGCTATTCCGATTCTGTTGCGTGGAAAAGACCTGTTAGGTTGTGCGCAAACGGGGACGGGGAAGACTGCCGCTTTTGCTATTCCAATTTTACAAAACGTTTACTTGGAGACTATGCGTTCCAATAACGAGCAGAGAGGCAGACGTAAAATCAGAGCTTTGGTTGTCACACCTACGCGTGAGCTAGCCATTCA
>JBGCDT010000340.1:0-5982 GCA_045105695.1 Saprospiraceae bacterium
CGATGAAGAATACAACAACCTCGTGCGCAGCGGAGAAATTTTCGTTCCCATGCTCTACAAGATGGCGATCTCCACCGCTAAAAATCAGCAGATCGCCTACACCATTGGCAGAGACGATCTCATAGAAGCGGACAATAAAATCACCGGTAACGAACTGGTTTACAAACTGAAAGGAAAAGCAGAAGAGTTCATCCCCGAACAAAAAGTCATTGGCCCCAAAGTACTTCTAGGTGTAAATAACCAAGTGACAGAAGCAGGTTATTACTCGCTGTTTTTAAACGAAGGAGAGCAACTAGCGAACTACGCTTTCAACTTCGACCGCAAAGAATCAGACCTTGCTTATTTTAATGAAGGAGACCTGACGGAACTGAGTAATAATCGAATCAATGTGATTGAAGCGAATGATTCCGCGGACTTGACGCCACTGATTGGAGAGCGGAGTAGGGGCGTGGTTTTGTGGCGTTGGTTTTTGATAGCAGCATTGTGCTTTTTGGTTTTGGAAGTTTTGTTGTTGCGGTTTTGGAAGGTGTAATCTTTAATTGCTTTCTTTCTGCTTTGGAGAAAAACTCAATCCTACGCTAAAGAAAGCACCATCTTCTGAGTTGTATTCAAATGGGTCATTAATCACATTGCTTTCAAATTTAAAAGCTCGGTTGGTACTGTAACCGCCAAATAATTCCAACGAGACCACCTGGTAAATTTTGACCTTAGCCAATAGTCCGAGATTAGTTCGGCTGTAAATCAATCCGTCGATAGTAGCTGGATCAGCTGCTCTGAATTGATTTAGACTTACTCCAAAGTTACCTCCGTTCATAGCTGCTTTTGCACCTAGTTCTATTTTCTTTTTTTCTCCGAGGCCTCGTAAATAACTGATGCGGGAAGGAATTAATACATTCAAATTATTTTTCTGATTTTTAAATTGAAATTTAATCACTGGAAGCCAAAGCGGTTCTCCGGTCTGAGTCGTATAAGCTATTCCACCTCCTGCGGTAATATGTGCTCCGAATTTTCGAGTGGCCATCGTCGTACCTAATAAAAAGAAATCATCATTGTCAATAACCGCTTCAAAATCAGAAGCCAAGGTTGGTTTTAGTCGGAATAACAAAGTCCAATTATTACTTAGTTTATGTATCAAAGTTAATGCATAGGAAAGGCTGTGTAGGTTTTTATTGATTTTATCTTCTTCGAAAAAAGGAGAGTCATATAAGGTGGAGCGGACCTGCATGTAATCCACTCCATTAAGTAATATCGTTTTTCCATTTTTTAATTTAAATGGAATGTTTAAAAAAGCACTGAATTCATGAAAGCCCACTTCTTCATCGTTATCGCCTTCCGTTGTTTTTGCTTTTGCATAAGTGGTCTGTTCTATTCCCACTAGTTTCAACTGTCCAAAAATTTGTGTACTAAAAAAGCATAAGCAGAGTAATAAGATTATATTTTTCATTTTGCTTGGTCTTGGTTAATAGTTGATTTGTAATACATTTTTTTAAAAATGCTGCGACATGTATTACTGGATTAATATATGTTTTTATTTGGCAAAAATAGAATAGTGGAAATAGATTACAGTAGGGGCTGGGGAGGTAATGTATTAGGGCCTTGAGCCCATATCCTATCAAAGACTGATTCAGAAAACAGCATTTTGTAAAACAAATTTTGTCCGAAAAGAAGATAGAATGAGAAACGCAATAGCGTCAACTACGACACAGAAGAGAATGTCCTATAAAAATGCGTATTAAACTATCTTGACATTGTATATTACACTTCTTTTGAGAATGCGTATATCCATTCAGGATTATCGTTCACCCCCCATTTAGATTAATCAACCAAATGAAAGTTCAAGAAATCAAGAAAGTGTGGTACAACATAAACCACCATATTGCTAAAGACAGCATAAGTCACGATGTCGAAAACGTAAATAATACGATAGCTAGTTTGCTTTGCCCCGGCCCTTACTATTATTACATTTTTGATTTCAGTATAATGCAGTTTGTTCTTTTGAGTGCCACCTATACGGATATTATAGGAGTAAGTACAGAAGCGCTCACCATTACAGATTATCTGGAAAGAGTACACCCTGATGATTTGGCTTTCTTTAAAAAATGTGAAGAGATTGCTTCTCACTTTCTCTTTGAATTTTTAGAACCAGCTGAAATTCCTCATTACAAAGTAAGTTACCCTGTCCGTTTTCAGACTGCTGATGAAACCTACAAACTTTTTCTACATCAAGCTATAGGTATTTCTTTTGACGAAGAAGGCAAAATGTCTAGGGTCTATGCTGTCGATTCAGACATCTCTCATATCGCAACGAATAATAGAAAACGACTGTCTCTCATCGGAATCAATGGCAGACCATCTTATACGAATATCGATGTCTTTAAAGATGATGCTACAGACTACGAACGAAAAATCAGTAAGCTCTCCACCCGAGAGGTAGAGATACTTCAGCTCCTCTCGGAAGGCTCAAAATCTAAAGACATCGCTATCCGATTCTCTATTTCTGAACTTACCGTTAAGAAGCACAGAGAGAATTTACTTAGAAAAACAAAGGCAAAAAATGTTGCTAACCTGATCGCCATTGCCATCAGAGAAGGTCTGATTTAGAACAACCTTTTGAGAAATAGGCCATAATGCGTATAAAATTTTATAGAGTAGCTTTTTACTTTTGTATATGTAATTCAGTTTTGAATACAAAAGTTTATTTGAAAATCCACTATTCAAAGGTTGACATAAGTTTAGAACAGATTAGACTGCTTCATTAAGCACTTCATTTCACACTGCTTAAATCCTACAGCAATAATATCATTCTCACAATGGTATATCTATTGCACCCCTGAGATTAAACCTTTAATCTCAAAAATATCAAATGAAATCCTACATTATCACCAGTCTGTTTGTACTCCTTGTGTCAACCTTTCTTTACAGCCAAGTCCCCAAACAGGCCATCGCCATCCTAGATCTCTCCGCCAGAAACGCTGAAACCAATGACGCCCGAATGTTCTCCATTGAACACATCTGTAAAGTAGCAGGCATCCCATTTATCATGACTACCGATTTAGCAGAAGCAGAAGAATATGCTATGATCTTTTGCAGTTCTGCTATCAAAGAAAGTACGCTGACAGAAGGAGAGGAGACGCAATTATATACTTTCGTAGAAAACGGAGGACTATTGTTAGCCCCTAGAGTGGAGGAAGAAAATCTGTACGAACTCTTTGGCGTAGAGGGCTTTGAAAGTGACTTTAGCCGCTACACTTTTACCTGGGATAAAACCGACCCTTACAACGAGCCACCTTTACGATGGATAAATGAACCAGAGGAAATAACCGTTTCGCTAGGACGAGATACTTATGAGTCTATTTATAAAACCTTGGGTTACAATCCGACCACCGCTACTTCACTTGCGCATTTCACAGATGGAACTTCGGCAGTGACTTCAAATACATATGGTCAAGGACGTGCCGTTGCCATCGGACTTTCCTTGAAAGAGGTCGTTTTGCGAAATCAAATCAACAGAGATTATGAAGCCCAACGAATTTCTTCCAATGGCTTCGAACCGACCCTGGATGCTTTTATTCTTTTTGTCAGAGCTTTATTTGTTGCGCATCAGCCGCATGCCGTTTGGAAACACACCAGCCCTGGGAATACAACTGCTACCGTGATGATCACTCACGACATTGACAGTAGAACAGCGATGGATACTTTGCGAGGTTTTGTAGATTATGAAAAAGCCAAAAACATAGTTGCGACTTACAATATTACCTGTCGATATTTTGATGATGAACTGATGTCTGATTTCTATATAGATCAGCAAGAGACGATGGACTACATCAAAAATAATGGACAAGCCTTCGGTTCTCATTCCGTCGGACACTTCTTTGATTTTGCAGATGAAGATATTTTTCCAATTGGAGAGCCTGGAAATACAAGGGATAATTACAATCCTCATAATGATGGCGACTTCACTCTAGGAGGTACCATATATGGTGAGACAGAGGTTTCCAAAGATGTCATCTTGGAAGACATAGGTGTAACCGTAAATACTTTCAGATCAGGCCATTTAGCTTACCCAAAATACTTAGTCAATGTACTAGAAGAACTGGATTACGAATACAACAGTAGTTTTTCAGCGGCTGATGTATTGACCAATTTTCCTTACCAAAATAAAATGGGCAGAAGTTTCAGTGGCGAGCGTTCTAGCGTTTATGAATTACCCGTTACGATTTCAGATGTCTTCCATGCGAATCCAATTTCTAGTAATAATTATTTGAATAAATCAGATATCTGGTTGGACGTTGTCACTAAAAACAGCGCGAACGGAGCACCCTCTGTTTTATTGATTCATCCGAATCGAAATTACAAACTGGATGGTATGAAATACTTTGTGGAAAATCTGCCCGATGATATTTACTATGAAGAGATGAGTAAATTTGGCGATTACTGGAAAGCCAGAGAGCAACTTGATTTCGCTACTGAAAAAGTAAATAATGTACTGACGATCACTTTGCCTGAAGATGTAGATCTGGAAGACAACGTCAGTTTCATTGTCAGCAATGGTCAGAACCTAGATGCAGTCGTGGTGAAAAATGCGCAGCAGAATGTCGTTCCTTTTCACATGGATAATTGGAATGATACCGATCTAATTGTTTACTATGCGAATGCTATTACGAGCGGTACTAATAATCCGACAGCTTCTTTTGCTAAGTTGAGTGCCTATCCAAATCCTGCGAGTAAGGTTCTGAATATTGCTATTGAATTAGAAAAGGCTGGCGATCTTCAGTTGGATTTATTGAATGCAGAGGGGAGTAAAGTTGTATCGCTTTTGCAAAAGAGGATGGGAGCGGGGACGCATCAGTTTGTGAAAAATCTGGAGGAGGTTGGACTGGCGCCTGGGATTTATTTTTTGGCGGGTCGGAGTTCTGGGGGGGGAATGTTCAAACAGAAAATTTTGCTTTTGTAACAGCGTACTTTTTAAGATTAAAACATCGACGGTTAATTGAAAAAATAAAGCAGCTCTTAGTTCTTAATAAATGAACTAAGAGCTGCTTTTTATTGGGATAGCCTTTATGGGCATATAATGCACCTTCGTGAAGTGATCAATTTATTTAGTTGTAATTAATCTTAATCTAATTTTTTCGTATTCGTGTAGGGTGTACGCTTAGCTGTTTTTTAATCTTGAAGTTATTAAATAAGGGTTTTTATTTGCTGGAGCATACCAACTAATGGGTATATTTAAAATTATGAAAAATAGTAACGCATTTTTTTTTTTTTTTTTTTTTTTAATTCCTTACATTTCGATTATACAAAAAATAATTATTTATAATTGAACGCTAGATTTCTAAAAATTCTGCCTTTTCTAATTTTTAAATTAATTTGTAATTAAATATTCGATGCACCTGTCTATGCATTGAATAGGTTCCTTTAATCGATAGATATCCGTCCATCGAAGTCAAAATCAGTTTGGTTTATGTTTTTAATATAATATCTCTATACTGTTTTTACAGCCGACAAATATTTTTCATTTTTTAACCATAAAAAACATTGTTATGAATTACGCTTCAGACAGTGCAAAGCTACTGCTTTGTCTATTCTTCTCTCTTTTTACTTTTACTTTTTCATTTGCGCAGTGGAATCCTCAAACGCAATCAACGACTACCTCTATCTATAGAAGTGGAAAAGTCGGAGTTGGCCTTTCCCAAAATCCTTCTGCCGAGCTACATGTTAGTCAATTAAATCTTTCTGATGGAGGTTTACAATACGCACCTACCTTTAGATTAGAAAGATCTTATTCCGCAGCTACATTTACATGGGATTTTTTACCAGAGAATGCATTAGAAATAGAAAAAAACAGTACACTGGCATTGTCGATTAATACAGATGAAAATAAAGCAACGGCCAAAAAACTAATTTTGGGTCATTCTGCTTCAGCAACTTCTCAGACCGGAGAAGAAATGACTTTTGGCTATGATGATACTTTCAGAGGAAGTT
>JBGCDT010000341.1:0-6159 GCA_045105695.1 Saprospiraceae bacterium
GACGGAATTGTCAAACTCAAATTATAGCTCTCAGAAGGACTAAATAATGACCCTCCATTCCGAAGTACCGTTTCAATTTTATTTATCTCAAGATCTACTTCTGCAAAGGGTTCAGGACATTGCGCAAATAGGAATGTACTAGAGACGATTGTCAGTATAAAAGGAATAATGGTTTTCATAAGCAAATTACTTTTGTCGTTTACAATGAGGTAAAAGTAATAAACCTTACTTTACATTATATCACTAATTATTGAAGCTCCGCTCCTATCATGTGAACGGCCTTTATCACTAAATAAACCACTCCTTTTCCATTTCCCACAAATATTAATATTTTTTCATATCTTGCTTTTTTATTAACCCCGTTTGCGTTTTACAAAGCCTTGAAACCCAGACGTTAAACCAACCGAGATGGCTGCAAATACATTAGAAGAAAAATTTCAGGATATTGCCAAACAGATCAAAGGAGCTGTTGTGGATTTTACGACATTGGAAGTAACAACGCTTAGTGGTGAAGTGAATCATATCATCAATACAAAGGGAAATAAAACAACTTTTGATATGAAGAATGTCGTCTCTAAACTCAGTCAATCTGGGAACACAAAAGGGACCATCACTCTGATCGCTCACACGCACATTGACTTCGATCACGATACGGTCAACTTTATAAAATCTGACCTAGGCAAACAAGGAAAACAATTATTCGAAATGCACCAAGCGGCTGTTTACACTGCTGGCCAGGCCAGAAATGGATTCCTGAGTTTCCTTCAGGAAGTCGTCATTTAATTTGCATTATTTGCTTTTCTACGATTAGCTTAAAACATGTGTCAAAATATACTTTGACTATTCTCCCACAGAGGGCGCTGAGGACATAGAGATTGTTGTATTTTTTCTCTGTGCCCTCTGTGAACTCAGGGGGAGATTAAACTTAGAAACTACACCTCATCTTCACTTCACAGAGAAAACCACAAGGCTATGCAATGGCAAGATTGGTCTGATGTCATCCCGCCTGAAGAAATTCAGATGCTGGAAAAAGGTCGTCAACAGGAGATTGAGCAGCCTTTGATTGACCTTGGTTTCTTAGCCGGTGAATCCATTTTTCGACTTGATGTAGAAGCTACCCAAAAAAGACTTTCTCTAGCCATTCAACAATTTCGTGCAGCTTATTTTAAAGCTGACCTTCAAGGAGATCATGTGGTTAACCTGCTCCAACTTCCTACCGACACCTTAACAAGTTTAGAACTGAATTTACTACATCAATTAACTGGTTTGGATGGGGAAATGGTGATTCCTAACCTTCCGGAAAATGGTCAGTTGGATTTATGGACCAGAGTACTACATTATCGATTAATGGTATTGGGTCTGTTCAAGGAGCAGGTGAATATACCTTTTGGTAAAATCGCTTTGGATGCGATTAGTCAACTGGGATTATGGCTAGATTTGGCTACTGATAATTCCTTGGAAATTATTAATGAGGCTGGAAATATTCCTTCGCTTTGTGAAAAAATATTGGATACTAAAAAATTACAGAAGCAGGTTGTTGTATTTAAATATCGGTCTCCAAAAGTTAGGGAGGATATTTTAATGGAAGTGCTTGAAGAAAACGAAGCAACTGAGGACGAATTATTATTAGCAAATTCAGAAACAGACATTCATGAAGAATTAGCCAAGATAGATCAAGAAATATTCTCTGAAGAAGAAGCGAAGTGGGAAGCCATAGAAAACAAAACCAAGTCTAAGCAAAAACGGATCAGTCGGATTGAAGGCCGAATGAAAAGAATAATTAAAGAGGAGGAAAAATTACTTAAAGCTGGGTTAACTAAAGAAGTCGTTATTCAAAAACAAATAAATTTATTACTCAGTCAAGTAAAAGTTCTAACAAAAGATTTACAAAAAAGGAAATTAATTATTGGAAAACAAAAGGACACTGTTGAACAATTAAGGAAGAGTAATAAAAAAGATCTTTTTAAAAAAGAGCAAGAACGTAGAAAATTAGAACGACGATTAGGTGATCAGAAAACGATGTCATCTATAATAGCTCTTTTGGCGCAAGCTCATCAAAATAATAAAATTCGAATTGAAAGTTTAAATCACTTGAAAAAAAATGATGGAAAACCTAATGTAATACAACATCTGGAGGACGGAATTAAAAAAACCAATAAAGAAATTGAAAAACTGAATGAAAAGAAAAAAACTATTCAAGAGATAGACAAAATAGATTCAGAAATAAATAATATTAAAAGCGCAGCAGGTAAACTACGAACGGAACAGCATAAACTAAGCATTCTTCAACGAGACAAAAAACAAACCGACGATTTAGTTTCCAACTTACAACAACAGCTTTCTGAAAAAAACAATAGTCTTACTTCAGCTATAAAAGAACGAGAGACAAGCATAAGTGTAAAGCAAATAAAATTACAAGATTTAAATAAAAGATTAAAAAGACTCTTAGAAAAAGTCAACGGTCTATCATACCGTTTCAAATCGCAACTTAAAAGATCACTAGATGATTCTTATTATGAGGAACTTCGGCAGAAAGTATTTAGGGATAGAGAATCTATTTTTTTAGAACAAATAGCCCAAGAAGATTTTAATCTGTTCTTAATTCGTCTGATTCAAGTCCGGCAATGGATGAACGGTTATTACTATGGTAGATTAGATAGTCAACCAGCAGATCGAACCTTTAAATCTATTGTTGAATTTACAGATGAAGAAGATTTACCAAGGCTACGATTGAAATATATTTTGACCAAGTTAGGAGAATCTCAAAAAGGCTTTTGGTTACTTAATGCTCAATATTACTTTGAGTGTATTGTTGAATTAGATAAATCAGCAACGACAAATGATACTACCGAATTAATTGAAACCTATCAAGAAAGCATCGAAGGAAATAAAAAAATCTATACCAACGAGAATACTCGAAAAGCCTGGATTGCCTATAATAAAGAATTAGGGGAAGGTCTAGATGGTTCAGAACATCGCATCCGACGTTTTTATTTTGGCGTAAAATCAATGGCAAGGAGTATTGGGCGAGTGATGAAAAGAATCGTTCGTTTTATCATCAAAGGAACAAAAATCGTCCTTCGCATTTTGAAAAATTTTATTAAAATAATATACAAAGAAATTAGAGAAGGGACGCGTAACTTTTTAGACGGCATGAGTTTTCTTTTCAGTAGACGTAGTATACATACCCCTGGGGTTAACGAGGAGCAAGCCATTTCACGCTATGCATTTGATTTTGACTCTATGGTTTTAATGACGGATACGATTTCCCCTGAGACGGTGGATTCACATATCCGCAACTGTATGCTTCGAACGGGGAATCTGCATTTCAGCCTTCGTCTTTGTGGTAAGATTGTGAAGTGGGTAATTGTGATTGCTACTGGAACAGTGACCTGGCCGAGGCTGGCTTTGAAAATTGCTTTTTATTTTAAGGATTTGGTGAAGGAATATATTGGCATAAGAAAGCGAAAAAAGAAAAGAATTAAAAAAGAAATCAGTTAAATGAAATATTTTTTTGTTTTATCAACTGATTATTTAATCTGAATTTATCACCACAAATTTCAAAGATTTCCGAGGAGATATTTTCAAGAAATAAGTGGCCGATGCTAATCTCCTTTCCGCAGTTTGAATTTCGTACACATGCGGTCCGACTTGTAACTCCAGTGTTTGTTTGAACATCAAACGACCGAGTTCGTCCCATATTTCCAAAGGCATATCCACGGCTACATCACTGGAAATTCTGAATTTAATATTTTCATTAGCGCTCACCGGATTAGGATAAAGAACACAATCTCCAAAAACACATTTATTATCAATAGAAACGGTATTAGAATAAGTATAATAGTCAGGTATACCTGGGGGAACCATCTTAATTCTGTAATATATTTTTTCTGCGGAATGGAGACTTTCATCAATAAAAAAGAAAGTACGGTAACCAGGTAGAGGTTCTAAATAACCTGCAACTTCACCAATGTAAAAGAACTCCAAACTATCATAACTATATTCTATTTCATAGCTTTGTACGAGCGTACCTTCTGCCATCGCCCAATCCAGTCGAATATTACAATCTTCATCTTGTGCTATATTAATCGTTTCCAGACTTTGATTAAAATAGATTCTTTCCGCAGTAGTGAAAAAACCAAATTCAGCTAAGCGTTCCTGAGTTGTCAGGCCAATGGAAGGCGAAGCACCATCACTTTGGGAAGCCACATTCTCCCATTGTTCCTTCCAATGGACAATAGTGAGGTCATCATTATTTGAAAATAGATTGCTAAGCTCGTCATAGTTGAGGGTCAATTTAGGGAACTCTATACTATTAATATTTTTGACATCCCAGTAACCTTCTTCATTTACTTTGAGTACATCAAAATTCTTTATTTCTGTAAAATAATCTTCTCGAAAATATTCCATCTGAAAGGTACCTGATTCAGCTAAATCAGAAATAGAAGCTGGTTTGTAGAAATCTTCTTTTCCAATAGGGAAAGTGAAGTCCTCGATTCCTGTTTTCAAGGCAGGTCCATTAATATGAGAGAAATCATTTGCACCAGATGTAGAAGCATTGTTACGAAAAGAAGACATGGAGTTTTCATTAGTGTATGCAATGCCATTAAAAAAATTGAAATTGCCAAAAATCTCTAAATGATTTGTTCCGTCAAAATTAACTCCAGCGGGATTATCTATCTCTACATTAAACATTCTGAGCGTATCATACAAGGTCAGGTTCTGCTGATCAAAACCGATGAATCGGTAAATCCCAATTCCCTGATTAGGGACATTAACCTCATTAAGAAAATCACCGGTCAGGCGAAAATCACCATTATTTAAAAGTAGCGCTGAGAAATTAGAGAAGCTTCCATTTATATGAACCAACTGGTCATCTTTGATGGTCAGTATACCTTCATTGACTACCTTAATCTGAGCGTTCGCTTCAGTCAGTAGTACAAGAGAGAATAGACTTAAAAGAAACCAGTATTGTCTCCTCATTTGAATTAATTATGTTTTGTTTTAAAAGTGATGTGTCTGTTCATGATGACTTGTGGGCAGGTGCAGGCGATGTAAATGGCCATGTTCTGCCAGTTGGCATGTGGCGGAATGGTGTAGGTAATTCCATTGACCAAACCATTTGTGTTTACCGTTGGTGCCCCCGTCCCTGCTATTCCATCTCGATCCGTATCACTCACCATTGCTTCTGTCGTGTCGTAACAACCATCGTCGTCAGAATCCGTTTCTAAATAATCATCAGTATTGTCCGTATCAGAGTCGCTAATTGAGTAATTCAAAGTTCCGCTATCTGCACTTGTTTCTACATTATCGTCAATTCCATTAGCTCCCACAGGGCCTGTAGTTATACCGGCAATAACAGTTTCTCCATGCCCTGCTTCAGTCGCATCCCAAATTCCATCATTATCAGAATCACGATCTAAACTATTGTGTACACCATCCATATCAGCATCTACATCTGCACACAGACCAGAAAAAGTAGGGGAGTTAAGGAAGAGATCGATATTCTGCAGATTTGTTGTTGTTGAAGTAAAATGCGTAAATGATTCCAAACACGATCACGATTCCGAAAAGAGCGGATAGATATTTCCCCATCACAATCGAGTGCAAACTTTCCACTTGAGTTTGATCCAATTCTGCTTTCTTCACAGTATCATTATTTTTGGTTTCTGTTTGGTTCATGGAGATTTTCATTTCAGTTGAATTAGAATTTGAATTATTTGATTTGTTCTTTGGATGTTCTATGGATTTTAGATCTTGCAGAATGTCTTCCACTTTTGAGATCAACTCTGTGACATTCTTTTGTGTTTTTCCATTCTCTACTTCTTGTTGTTGTCCTTGATGTGCAAAAACACTAAGGGCCAACATAAAAAGAACCAATAATTTTTGCATCTCGCTTAGAACTCGGTTTAAACTTTAAACTTAGTTTAAACTTTAAATGCAACAACAAGTCAAAGTACGCTTTTTGAACAGCTTCAATGCAAAGTACCAACGAAACAACAAGAACACAGGGCACAAAAATTTACGTTGTTTTCCAACCTGTTGCTTGGACGTTGGCCATGAATCAAGAAAGTTTTGTGGAACCAAAGTGATGATTGAGATTCATGTTCCGTCTCATTGGTTGACTTCCAATTTTATTGAAATTCATGCGTTTGCAGA
>JBGCDT010000342.1:0-2819 GCA_045105695.1 Saprospiraceae bacterium
CAAGCCCTGTGGACAAAGATGTCATTTGGGTAGGAACCGACGATGGCAATTTACAACTTACCAAAGATGGTGGAAAGAACTGGGACAACCTGAGTAATCAACTGCCTGACTTTCCAAAAGGAGCTTGGATTCCTCAGATAGAAGTCTCTAAGAAAAACGCAGGAGAAGCTTTTGTCATCGTAAATGACTATCGCAGAAATAACTGGTCGGCCTACGCTTACCATACTACTAATTTTGGCGCAAGCTGGAATAGAATTGTAAATGACCGACAGGTGAAGGGCCATGCACTCAGCATTGTTCAAGATCCTATCGAAGAAAATTTGTTATTTCTAGGAACAGATTACGGGCTATACTTCAGTATCGACAAAGGGCAAAATTGGAACAAATGGATGAAGGATTTCCCTGCGGTATCGACTAGAGATTTAAAAATTCATGAACGAGAGCATGATCTCATCGTTGGAACCTTTGGCCGAGCGGCCTGGATTATGGATGACATTCGCCCTTTCAGGGAAATTGCAAAGACAAACGGAAAAGTATTGTTAGAAGAGTTCAAAGTTTTTGAAGCATCGGATGCTTGGTTGGCAGATTACAAGTCGGTGGATGGAATTCGATTTGTAGCAGATGCGGTTTACCGAGCGAAAAACAGATCAACGAATGCGATGATTACGCTATGGAATAAACCTATTGAAAAGAAAAATGAGAAATCGCCTGATTCGAAATCAGCAGATAAAAAGGAAAAGAACGCTGAAGAGGACAAAACGAAAAAAAGCAAGTGGAAAAAGGATAAACTTTATGTACAAGTCCTAAATGAAGCGGGAGATACCATTCGAACATTTTCTGAAAAAATTGATACTGGAATGGTCCGTATTTATTGGGGGCTAGAAAGAAATGGCATTCGATTTCCTTCCTACCGAGATGCGAAGCCAGATAGTGATCCTCCACGCGGACCTTCTGTTTTACCGGGGCGATATAAATTAGTCCTAACTTATAATGAGCATTTCGATTCTACTTATGTAAATGTAAAAATGGACCCTCGTTCTAACAGTACACTTACAGATTTAGAAAACGAAAGCAAAGCAATCGACAACTTTTACAAAACGGTGGAAAAAACCACCATTGGATTTGACCGTTTAAAGGAAGCTAAGAAGACTATAAAACTCGTCAACGATCAAATGATTAATGCACCAGACAGTACTAAGGAGAATATTAAAAAACTGGGAACGGCAATGCAGG
The DNA here is from genome assembly GCA_045105695.1 of Saprospiraceae bacterium. Lineage (GTDB taxonomy): Bacteria > Bacteroidota > Bacteroidia > Chitinophagales > Saprospiraceae > CALGLS01. The sequence continues at coordinate 1,234 of JBGCDT010000342.1, forward strand.
ACAGTATTAAAAACCTAATGAAGCTGTATGTCATGCCGCAAGGATTAAAAGGTATTCAGCGAAATCCGAACAATCTAAATGGTTACATCTGGAATACCTATTCCTATATCAGGGCATCTGATGGAAAGCCCAATCAGATGGCAGAGTACTCTACTAAAAAATTAAATAAAGAAATTAAAATTGTGATAGACCAAGTAAATAAATTCTTTTCGGAGGATTGGGATAATTATCAAAAAGAAGTAGAAAAAGCAAATGCTTCTTTATTTAAAAAGTATGATCTTATAGAAATAGAGTAATATACTTCTCTTCGTTTCAAGCCTTTTCTAATCACAAACTAAACACCCAGCAAAAACTGCGGAGCGGCCCTTGCTGTTCTCGCAGTTTTTTCTTTTGTAATAGTACTGTTATAAGCTAGTCACCTCCACCCCACAAGTCACTTCCACTTTTTCATTTGGCAATAACACCATAAGTCCTTCTCCATTGTTAAACGCATTTACGTTGCAGGACATGGGCTCGATAGCGATGGATTGTCTGTCTGGATGCGTGTAGATTTGCATGTAATTGAGTTTTCCCTCCCCTGTCATTTGCCAGAAGCGCAATTTTATATTTTCAGAGACTAGTACCACCTCAGCTTTGTTATTATCACTTGGAGGAAAGAAAAAACAATTATCCAATATCGTAGCTCCCATCTTTTTTGAATTAGCAAATTCATCATATTCATATCGCTTACCCGTTGGAATCATTTGCTTGTCTACACCTATCATTTCACAGGGAGGCATTTCCATACGGAGGTCATCAATATTATCTCCGATCTTAAAATAAGGATGCCAACCCAGGCCCACAGGAATAGCCTCTGCCCCATCGTTATAGAAAGTCATGGTCATAGAAAATTTGCCTGCACCCTTTAACTTATAGAGAACCTCCATCGTAAAGGGAAAAGGATAAGCGGGCAGATCACCATTGTATTCATAGCGACAAGCGACGCTACAATGAGACTCGGAGGTTTCTTGCTTCACGACCTCAAATTTTTTATCCAAGCCGAAGCCATGTAGCGCGTTATTCGTTATTGAGTCATTGATAAAAAAAGTATAGGCGTCGTTGTTCCAGATATATCTACCATCCTTTAGTCGATTTGGAAAAGGAAAAAGCAAAGCACTTTTCATTCTGCGGTAGGCTTGCATTTCGTCTTCATTATTATACGTATCCAAGATCCTTTGTCCGCCTAATTCTAAGTCTATAATAGTTGCGCCAAACGAAGGAACAAGTGAAAAACGATCCTGCCCGTCAGGACTTTCCAAAGTAAGTTTTTGAAAAGAGTCAAATGCGCTAATTGCTAAATTGTACATGGCCGCGAAGGTAGGAATTGTCTTTGGGAAGATGGAATAAGTTGGTAAACAGAATTGCGAAATATCAGCAGATTACCGACTAAACAAAAAGCTAATCTACTAGTCAAGTTTTTTTTGCATTATATTGTGATTTTACATAATGAAGTTGTTTAAAAACTCAAAGAATGTTTACGAAATGATCTTTAGCTCCAACTCTTCAGCTTTTTGCTCGCCCGTAGCGCTGCTATGCGCTCCCAAAAG
>JBGCDT010000343.1:0-12872 GCA_045105695.1 Saprospiraceae bacterium
GCCGCGCCTTGTCGTGAATCCCCAAGGCCCCAAAGGCCCAATCCATATCAGCTAAGGAATCAAAACGCGAAGCTTCTGGCAGATAATTTCTTTCGCAAATGCTGTGTGCTAATGTTGGATTTTTATGTTGTAGAAACTGAATGACCGGATCGATGGTCTGCACATAATCTTCTCGCAAGCGAAGTATCCGTTCTGTATTTTCAGAAAGCAATTCTTCTTCGCCTCTTTCTATTTTGTTGAAAATTTGTTGAAAACCTCTCTTGGAAAATAGTTTTAGAATGACTTCAATTCCTAAGTCTGCCTGATAGCTGCTGTGACCGATGGTGTTTAGAAAACCTTTGAGGTAGGCCGTGGCTGGGTAGGGCGTATTGAGCTGGGTGAAGGGAGGTGTTATTAGAAGGAGGTGCATTTGATTGTTGTAGATGGAATTTTTTCAGCTGATCTTAGCTGTTATCAAATGTACGATAATGAGAGAGAAATCGTGATTTACGTGAGAAAATTCTACCTAAAGCTAAGTCCTAAAAAGCAGAACTCGCGGCGCGACTCTTAAAGTCGCACTGCGAGCTGCCCAGGAAAAGAACTCGCGGTGCAATTTTGAAATTGCAGCGCGAGTTGTGCTTAGAAAGCTCGTCCCCGGATCTCTTCTACCTCAGCTACTGTCTTCGGAATCGGCTTACCCAACACTCGATATCCCTTCTTCGTAATCGCAACATCATCCTCAATTCGGATTCCTCCAAAGTCCAGATAATCGTCTAGTTTTTTATAATTGATGAAGTCTTTGAATTTGCCATCAGACTTCCATTGCTCAATCAATTCAGGAATGAAATAGATACCCGGTTCTACCGTGATTACATTTCCAGCTTCCAGTTTTTTACCTAAGCGCAAGGCACTCAATCCAAACTGCGTACTGCGTTCTATCTCTTCATCGTAGCCTACTAAGTTTTCCCCAAGGTCTTCCATATCATGTACATCCAAACCGAGCATGTGACCCAAACCATGTGGAAAGAACAGCGCATGAACACCTTCCTCAATCGCTTCCTCTGCATCTCCTTTTAATAATCCCAAAGCAGAGAGTCCTTCAAAAATAGTCTTCGCTGCCAACAGGTGAATGTCTTTATTAGCAACTCCAGGTTTCAATGCTTCGATGGCTGCCATTTGGCTATCCAACACTACTTGATAAACTTCCCGTTGTTTCTCCGTGAATTGTTTGTCTACTGGATAAGTACGCGTGATGTCTCCTGCATAGTGCAATTCATTGGCTGCTCCAAAATCATTTAGCAACAACTGACCGCTTTGCAAAGTGTTGCCATGATAATGGTTGTGCAAGGTCTGTCCATTGACCGTAATGATCGCAGGGAAAGACAACCGCCCGCCCGCTGCTATTGCGATTCCTTCTATGACTCCAGCGATCTGAGATTCTTTCATTCCAGGTCTTGCCATCTGCATGGCTTTTCTGTGCATGAGTCCGCTAACGGTTACCGCCTTATCAATTTCCAAAAGCTCTCCTTCTGTTTTGATGGAGCGTTGAGCAATGATGGCTTTTATCAAATCTGTAGAAACACCTTCTTTAACGGCTGCTAATGTGGTTCCCATCCATTCGCTTAGCGCAATGAGTTTGTCGTGACGATAAGGAGGTGTATAATGTACTTTTCGATTTCGCTCTATTGCTTCTTGCAAAGTAGTAGCGAGATCGACAATCGCTTTTGTATTTTTAATACCGACTCTTTCGCCTAGTGCACGGAGGTTTGGTTTTGGGCCAGTCCAGATGATGTCTTCCATGCTCAGTTCTGTTCCAAGCAAAGTATCTTCTCCACTATCGCAATCCATCAGCACGACTAAACCCGGCTGATCCAATCCGCAGTAATACAAAAAGCTACTGTCCTGGCGATAAGGATAAACGTTGTCTTTATAGTTCATCGGGCTTTCGCTATTAGCGGCCAAAAGGATGATTCCTGATTTTACTTTTTTCTTTAAGTCTGCTCTTCTTTGAGCGTAAGTATCTGCTGCGAACATAGTAGGTTGTTTTTTATGAGGCTGCGAAATTAGGGAAAAAACATGGAATGAGTAAATGTTTCCTTCCTAGCTTTGCGAACTGGTGCAGCAGAAGCGTGGGCAAGCAACAGCTCGTAAAGCGGTGGAGAGAATCTCAAGTTAATTTCAGTTTATGCCCGATATATTCTCTTAACATACCTGCTTTAAGAACTCTTGCTCTGCTCACTGCCTACTGCACGAGGTCTCAAAGCGAAAGAGTTTACAGCCAGAGAAAATTTATTCTGTCCCTATAAAAAGTCCCTTTCCTCCCCTAAGATCCACTCATTCTAACATACAAAATCATATTAAGAAATACGCTCACCTAACTGGCCCTTTGCTTGAATAATAGGAATGTTAACTTTGCGCTGAATTCTGAGTGTCTGGAACCTCCTGATTCAAAAGCAGTATTTAATTACTCGAACTAAATTTATCTATGCCTTCTCATACGACCGACATTGCTGGCCTTATCGTTTTTGAACCAAAGATCTGGAAAGACGATCGTGGCTATTTTTACGAAAGTTATAATCAGAATACTTTTGAGGAAGCTGGGATTAAAGCGAACTTCGTTCAGGACAATGAATCCAAATCTACCTATGGTGTACTCCGTGGATTGCATTATCAGCTCGGAGAATTTGCGCAAGCAAAACTGGTCAGAGTCGCAGAAGGGGAAGTCTTAGATGTTGCAGTGGATATTCGCGAAGGTTCACCTACTTATGGTCAATCCTTTAGCATTGTTCTAAATGCAGAAAACAAAAAGCAGTTATTTATTCCCAGAGGTTTTGCACATGGTTTTTTAGTGCTGAGTGAGACGGCAGTGTTTTGTTATAAATGTGATAATTTCTATTCTAAAGAAAACGAAGGAGGCCTCCGCTTCAATGATCCTGCGCTGAATATTGATTGGCAAATTGATCCAAGTAAAATGATTCTTTCGGAGAAGGATAAAGTGAATCCGATGTTTGGAGCGCACCTGAAATTTGTTTTTTAGAACTGTTCCCTTTTCAGCTTTGCGCCTGCCTTTTCGTGGACCTCGCGCAGCAGGCTAGTAGCAGAGCAAGAGTTTGTAAAGCGGCCGTGTAGTTTTCACCACAATGGACACTAAGTCCCACAAAGTTTTTTTTCAAAAATCGCGAGAAGAACTTTGTGTAACATCGTGTACTTTGTGGTAAAAAAACTACGAACTAAGCGCAGTTAATAGTTAATAGTAAACCGTTAAAAGTTTTAAAAAAATGCCCACCATCCTAGTCACCGGTTCAAACGGCCAAGTCGGAAGAGAATTACAATTCTTATCAAAAGAACATTCTTACGAATTTGTTTTCGCAGATAGAAGCATTTTGGATATCACAGATTCAGATGCGGTGAATTCACTTTTCAGAAAACATCAATTTGATTATTGCATCAACTGCGCAGCTTATACCGCTGTAGACAGAGCGGAGACGGAAGTAGAACTCGCAACTAAGATCAATGTTGACGGAGCGAAAAATTTAGCGCAAGCTTCTTTGTATAACAATACTTTTCTGTTCCACATCTCTACAGATTACGTTTACCACAATGCGCAGAATACGCCTTTCAAGGAAGGTGACGCGACCAACCCTCAGGGTGTTTATGCGCAGACAAAACTGGACGGAGATTTGGCAGCCATGCAAATCAATCTGGCGACCATGGTCATTCGTACTTCCTGGGTTTATTCTTCTTATGGAAATAACTTCGTGAAAACGATACTTCGTTTGGGGAATGACAGAGACCAGCTGAGTGTCGTTTTTGATCAGATCGGAACGCCAACCTATGCGCGCGATTTAGCGCAAACCATACTCCAAGCCTTGGTACAAATAGAAGAAGGCAAAACATTGCGTACGACTTGCTACGGCGTTTTTCATTTCAGTAATGAAGGCGTGACGAGCTGGTATGATTTCGCGCAAGCAATTTTTAAACTTACGAAAACTGATTGTGTACTCGCACCAATCGAATCTGTGGAGTATCCAACACCTGCAAAGCGACCTCCGTTTTCAGTACTCAACAAAACTAAAATTAAGACGACACTGGGTATTTCCATTCCACATTGGGAGGAAGGTCTACAGCGCTGCCTAGTCGCTTTAGGTCAAGATATCAGTTACTAACGGAGTAGTAAAGGTTCTTTTCCTTCCTAGTTTACAAGTCCCATTCGTCGCCTATCTATTATTTTATTTCAAAATATAACTTATATCTGGCCCATTCGTAGTAATTTTATACCGAACAGCCTGCTGCCCCGTTATATTTCTTAGTGATTCTTGCCTGCTAAACAATTTCCAATTCGTTTGATTTTAATGCAGGACAATCTACATTCTCATATTATCCCTTCGGAGACTTACAACAACTCGACCTATGTATAAGCTGATACAAAAACTAGTACTCTTCATCCTTCTTTTTTCCTTTGCTAACAATATGCTCGCAACGCATAACAGGGCTGGAGAAATCACCTATCGCCAAACAGGACTGCTTACTATTGAAGCTACTATTACGACCTATACAAAAACAAGTAGTACGGCTGCCGATCGAGACACACTAGATATTTGCTGGGGTGATGGTATTTGTGAACGTGTCGTCAGATCCAACGGCAATGGAATGGAGTTGGAAAATGATATAAAGGTGAATTTCTACGTAGCCACACATGCCTATCCCAGTCTCGGACGTTTTGTTATTTCGATGAATGATCCTAACCGTAATGGCGGCATCAAAAATGTAAACCCTCCAACTTCCGACAGTGTACCATTCCATTTAGAAACTACCGTTACATTACTAAATGTGGGTTTAGTTGGCCCCAACAACTCCCCTATTCTTTTACAACCTCCGATTGACGTTGGCTGTGTGGGAGAAGTATTTGTTCATAATCCGAATGCTTATGATATTGATGGAGATAGTTTATCATTTGCCATGACAGTTCCGTTGCAAGATATCAATACACCTGCGATCAATTACTCTCTGCCTAATAAATTTCCTGAAGCCTCAGATAATGTTCATGTTCTAGATGCTACCTCCGGTGTATTCACTTGGACGAGTCCTCAGCAGGCTGGTGAATATAATATTGCATTCTATATTATTTCTCATCGAAATGGAGTAGCTATTGACACTATGATCAGAGACATGCAGATTCTGATTTTAGATTGTGCAGAGAATGATCCCCCTGTGATAGAAAGTATCGAAGAGATCTGTATCATAGCCGGAGAAACACTTGAGTTCGATGTGGTTGCTACTGCGCCTATTGCAGAGTCCGACCAGAGAGTAACGCTAACTGCTTTGGGAGGCCCTTTTGAGTTAGAGAATAGCCCTGCGACTTTCAATGATGCTCCAAATTTTCAGAATCAACCACTGACCAGAACGTTTAGATGGGAGACAAAATGTGAACATATTGCCGATCAATATTATCAGGTGGTATTTAGAGCTACAGATGATTTCCCTCTGATTGTACAAAATAGTAGTTCTATCGATACCTCCTATCTTTCTACCCTAAAAACCGTTCGGATAAAAGTTGTAGGACCTCCACCCTTAGATGTGCAAGCAGTGCCTGGATCTGGGCTAGTTGATATTTCATGGGAGAGTCCATACGCTTGTGAAGATGCAGAAAATTATTTTCAGGGCTTTACCGTTTGGCGAAGATTAGGTAGTAATCTCTTTCCGCTAGATACCTGCGAAACTGGTTTGGAAGGGAAAGGTTATACCAAGTTGACCAATGTTCCGATACAGGACATCGTAAACGGCAGATATGATTATTTAGATGAAGACGTCGAAAGAGGTCGTACCTATTGTTATAGAATACTTGCAGATTTTGCGAGACAAACGACGAATACTACCCCCACTGCATTTTTCAATCAGGTGGAAAGTTTGCCCTCTGAAGAAATATGTGTACAGCTAAGTAGGGATATTCCATTGATTACAAATGTTGATATCTTATCTACAGGACCAGAAGATTCTATCAGAATAATCTGGACCAAACCTGTAGCAGACGACTTGGACACCATCGTTAATCCTGGGCCATATACCTATGAATTATTTAGAGCAACTGGCTTTACAGACGGTGTTTTTGAACCGATGGGAGTCTCCTTCACTAGTCTATGGTTTGCAGAAGCGAACGATACAATGTTTGTTGACGAAGGTTTAGATACAGAGGGTACTCCATATAGCTATGAAATTGCATTTTATGTAGATGATGATTTTGCAAATGACAACGAACCATTAGGTGTCGACAATGGTACTTCCTCCGTACGACTTAATATTGCCTCTACTGATGAGACCAATAATCTCTTTTGGATAGCTGATGTACCTTGGGATAATTACCTCCACCATGTTTTCATTTATAATGAAGTCACTACGATCTGGGACTCTTTGACGACAACTACAGAACCAGAATATTCTCATACCGGACTAATAAACGGAGAGGAATACTGCTATAAGGTACAGACCGTTGGTTCCTACGGTATCGAAGGAATTTCTGATTCTCTATTAAATTTTTCACAGGAAGAGTGTGGTATTCCTTTAGATACTATCCCACCCTGCCCTCCTATTTTATCAGTGAGGGATGATTGTGAGTCATCTAGTCAGAATGAGACAGAAGAGACCTTTTTAAATAGATTGTCATGGGACGTTTGTGATGAGCTAGATGATGTAGTAGGCTACAATGCTTACTATGCTCCAACGGAAGGAGCTGAGTTTGTACTGATAGGATCTTACGACGATATATCCATTACCTCGGATGAGCACAAACCTGAGTTCGGAATTGCTGGATGCTATGTCGTCACCGCCATTGATGACTATGGTAACGAAAGTGCATTCAGTAATGTCGTTTGTATTGACAATTGTCCGAACTACATTTTACCAAATGTCTTTACGCCAAATGGTGATGGTGATAACGAATTATTCATTCCATTCCCTTATCGTTTTATAGAACGCATCGAAATGCAGGTATTCAGTCGCTGGGGCGGGCTTGTATTTGAGACAAACGACCCAGACATCAGTTGGGATGGGACGGACCTTTCGGGAAATACTTTAACTGAAGGAACCTACTATTATACCTGTCGAGTTTTTGAATCAAGATTGGAGGGCGTGATTGAACAAGAGGAAATTCTCTCTGGGTATATTCATATCATTCGATAACCGACAGGACAAAACGCTCTTCGCTGGAAGGGCCAGATACGAACTGAATTCCAAAGGAAAAAATCTAAAAGCTTGCGTTGCTACATCAATTTAGCAGCGCAAGCTTTTTTAGAAAACCTACGAAGCCCACAACCAATCCTCTACTCTCTTGTTGTTCTTTACAAATCAAAATCATTCATAATTTTCTAAAAATTAAATCCATGTTTACAGGAATTATAGAGACATTAGGGATAGTTAAAGCAATTAAAAAGGAAGGAACCAATGTACACTTCACTGTTGCTTCTTCAGTTTCCAAAGAATTGAAAATCGATCAAAGTATCAGCCACAATGGAGTTTGTCTGACGGTGGTTGAGAAAGATGAAGAGACACATACCGTCACTGCCATTGAGGAAAGTTTGATTCGTTCTAACCTAGGAAACTGGAAAGTCGGAAGCAAAGTCAATCTCGAACGCGCCATGATGGCTAATGCAAGACTGGACGGACATATGGTACAAGGTCATGTGGATAGTACTGCAGTTTGTAAGAAAGTGGAGGAAGTAGATGGCAGTTGGTATTATACATTTGAATACAAACCAGAGGGTGGTCATATCCTAGTAGACAAAGGTTCGGTCTGTGTAAATGGTGTAAGTCTTACCGTGGTTTCACCTGTAGAGAACACCTTTCAAGTAGCTATTATTCCCTACACCTATGAGCATACGAATTTTCATACTTTCGAACCTGGTCATCAGGTGAATATCGAATTTGATATTATTGGAAAATATATTACCAAGCATTTGGCAGCTTATCGGGAAGCCATGGAAGCTTAAGTTTTTTATACCAATTCAGCAATTTGCAGTTCACTTGGCTTGGGCTGTAGCTTTAAGGTTGCGGTTCAAGTTTCCTAGGTCAAATGAACCGCAGTTCTAAATCGCAAATCAAGACTTTGATAGCGGCCAAACAGTAAGTTTTGTCTATAAATTAATTGTAGATAAAATTTGCTTTTGGCTACGGAAAAGCATTGTTATAAAAAACCATAAAAACAAAAGCCGCTGACAAAACTGTCAGCGGCTTTTTTATATCTAATTGATTAAATCAATTTTTAAATTTCTGAACCTAGCTCCTCTACTTCTTCCAACTGCTCCATTCTAGCTCTGTTCGCTTCGTATACTTCTCTGTGGCTTACATGAAGTCTATCGTACTTCCTGGCTCCTGTACCTGCTGGAATTCGCTTACCAACAATTACGTTCTCCTTTAGACCAAGTAAAAAGTCTTGCTTAGCTGCGATAGCTGCACTACTCAATACTTTAGTTGTTTCCTGGAATGATGCAGCTGATATCCAGCTGGATGTACCAAGAGAAGATCGGGTAATACCTTGAAGTATCGGACTTGAAGTTGCCGGAATTGCATCACGGAAAGTCACTGGTTTTTTATCATTACGCTTGAGGAAAGAATTCTCTTCTCTCAATTGACGTAAAGTCACCAACTGACCTGGCTTCAACTTAGCGGAGTCTCCTCCGTCTTCAATAAATTTCTTATCGAAAATCCAGTCGTTCTGCTCTAAGAAGTCATACTTCTCAGCTGCTTCTCCTTCAAGGAATGTCGTATCACCAGCATCTTCGATTTGTACTCTTCTCATCATCTGACGAACGATTACTTCGATGTGCTTGTCGTTGATATTGATACCCTGAGAACGATATACTTCCTGTACTCCATTTACCAAATAGTACTGTACGGCGAATGGTCCTTTGATATTTAGAATATCTCTTGGTGCAATCGCTCCATCAGAAAGTGGCAAACCGGCGCGTACAAAGTCACCCTGCTGAACGAGGATGTGCTTCGATAATCCGATCATGTATTTAGTAACCTGTCCGGTCTTTTCATCCGTTACGAAAACCTCACGATTACCACGCTTGATTTTTCCAAAAGAAACGACACCATCAATCTCAGCAGGTGTTGCTGGGTTCGAAGTATTACGAGCTTCAAAAAGCTCTGTTACTCTTGGAAGACCACCGGTGATATCCTGAATCTTACCAAGCGATCTTGGAATCTTCGCGATACTTTGTCCAGACTGAATCTTCGCTCCATCTTCGATAGAGATGTATGATCCTACTGGTAGGTTATAACTGATTAATTCATCACCATCTGGATTTACAATCTTGATGGAAGGAATCATTCGCTTATTCTTACTTTCGATAATTACCTTCTCTGCGTATCCGGTCTGATCATCTTTCTCAACTCGGAAAGTAAGTCCTTCTTCTACCGCTTCAAATTGAGCAATACCAGAATGCTCAGAAATGATAACGGCGTTAAATGGATCCCATTCACAAACTACATCTCCTTTCTTCACTTTCGCTTTGTTCTTCACATTTAGTGTAGCACCATAAGGAATGTGAGTGGAAGACAATACTTTGTTGTTATTTTCAGTGTCGAGAATTCTAATCTCACCAGCTCTGGAAAGTACGATCTGAATTTGGTTACCCTTGTCATCCGTAGATGGAGTCGTTCGGATACCATCAAATTCAATTACACCATTCGATTTAGTAACAAACTGATTCTCCTGTTTACTTACAGATGCGATACCACCTACGTGGAAAGTACGAAGTGTAAGCTGTGTTCCAGGTTCTCCAATTGACTGCGCTGCAATAATACCTACGGCATCTCCTTGCTCCGCAATTCTTCCAGAAGCGAGGTTCTTACCATAACATTTCGTACAAACGCCACGCTTAGTTTCGCAAGTCAATACCGAACGGATGGTTACAGATTCTACTTCTACTTCATCAATGTATTTCGCTTTCTTCTCGCTGATATATTCTCCTGCTTCGAGGATCATTTCATCCGTTTCTGGATGAACGATATCATGCAATGTAAAACGACCTTTGATTCTATCTGCAAGGTTTTGAATGATCTTGTCATTGTCTTTCAATGCAGTAGTTTCTATACCTCTTAAAGTATCACAGTCTTCCTCAATGATTACAACATCCTGAGATACATCCACCAAACGACGAGTCAAGTAACCCGCATCGGCAGTCTTCAGGGCTGTATCGGCAAGACCTTTACGCGCACCGTGAGTAGAGATAAAGTATTCGAGTACCGACAGTCCTTCCAAGAAGTTGGAGAGAATCGGATTCTCGATAATTGCTCCACCTGTATCTCCAGATTTTCTCGGTTTTGCCATCAATCCACGAAGACCACATAGCTGCTTAATCTGTTGCTTAGATCCACGCGCACCTGAATCCAACATCATATATACAGAGTTGAACCCTTGCTTGTGCTCTGCTAATTCTCTCAACAAACCATCTGTAATACGGTTATCCGCAAAAGTCCATTTATCAATGATCTGATTGTAACGTTCGTTATTTGTAATCAGTCCCATGTTATAGTTATCCCACACTTCGTCTACTTCTTCTTGAGCAGAGTTCAGTGTAGATTCTCTCATGGTTGGATTTATCAAATCTCCAAGGTTGAAAGAAAGACCACCTTTGAATGACCAATAGAATCCTAGTTCCTTGATTTCATCTAACATGGTTGCAACCACGTGGAAATCCGTCATGGTAAGAATGTCGTTGATGACCTTCTTTAGGTTCTTCTTTGTCAGTAATTCATTTACGAAAGGTACACTCTTAGGTACCGCTCCGTTGAAAATCACACGACCTACTGTCGTTTCAACACGCTTTGTAACTGCATTTCCATCTTCATCATAAGTATCTACACGAACTTTAATTGAAGCGTGTAAGTCTACTTGACCTTCGTTGTATGCAATGTTTACTTCTTCAGGAGAATAGAAAGTACTACCCTCTCCTCTTACTTCTCTTTCCTTTGAAGATTTTCTTTGCTTTGTTAAATAATAAAGCCCCAATACCATATCCTGTGATGGAAGGGTAATCGGCGAACCATCTTGTGGGTTCAACATGTTGTGCGCTGCCAACATCAATACTTGTGCTTCAAGGATTGCAGCGTGGCTTAGTGGTACGTGTACCGCCATCTGGTCACCATCAAAATCGGCGTTGAAGGCACCACAAACAAGTGGGTGCAACTGAATCGCTTTTCCTTCGATCAATACTGGCTGGAATGCCTGGATTGATAAACGGTGAAGCGTAGGAGCACGGTTAAGCATTACCGGATGACCTTTAAGAATGTTTTCCAGGATTTCCCAGATAACAGGATCTTTACGATCAACCAATTTCTTAGCGGACTTTACCGTCTTTACAATACCACGCTCAATCAGTTTTCTAATTACGAAAGGTTTGAAAAGCTCAGATGCCATTCCCTTAGGAATACCACATTCGTGCAATTTCAAAGTAGGGCCTACTACGATCACAGAACGACCAGAGTAATCCACACGTTTTCCTAAAAGGTTTTGACGGAAACGTCCTTGCTTACCTTTCAGAATATCACTCAATGATTTCAACGCACGACCACCTTCTGCTTTTACAGCATTTGATTTACGGGAGTTATCAAACAAAGAGTCTACTGCTTCCTGCAACATTCTCTTTTCATTTCGAAGAATTACCTCAGGAGCTTTAATTTCTAATAGTCTTTTCAGACGGTTGTTACGAATGATCACACGTCGGTAAAGATCATTCAGATCCGAACTTGCAAAACGACCACCATCTAATGGTACCAAAGGACGTAATTCCGGCGGTACGACTGGCAGGTATTGAATCACTGCCCATTCCGGACGGTTCTCCATACGTGTTTGTCCATCACGGAAAGATTCTACCACTCTTAGTCTTTTTAGTGCTTCTGATTTTCTCTGCTGAGAAGTTTCATTAGCTGCCTGGTGACGAAGTTGGTAAGACAATTCATCCAATTTCAATCGCATCAACATAACACGAACTGCATCAGCTCCCATCATTGCAATGAACTTATTAGGATCGTCATCATCTAACTGCTGATTCTCTTTTGGCAAAGAATCTACATATTCTAGGTAATCTTCCTCTGTTAGAAGGTCTAAGTTTTCAACGGTACCTTCCATTGCACCTGCGTTAATTACTACATAACGTTCGTAGTAAATAATCGCCTCTAATTTCTTAGAAGACAAACCAAGCAGGTAACCAATCTTGTTAGGAAGGGATTTGAAGAACCAAATGTGTACGACAGGTACGACTAACTTGATGTGGCCCATACGCTCACGTCTTACCTTCTTCTCCGTTACTTCTACCCCACAACGGTCACATACGATTCCTTTATATCTAATTCTCTTATACTTACCACAGTAACATTCGTAATCCTTTACAGGTCCGAAAATTCGTTCACAAAACAAACCATCTCTTTCCGGTTTATAAGACCGGTAGTTAATGGTTTCAGGCTTTAGAACTTCTCCGAATGAGCGCTCCAGAATATCATCTGGGGAAGACAAACTGATTGTAATACAATCAAAATGTTTTTGCTGAGGAAGTGTTTTTTGATTATTTCTAAACGACATATTTTACTCCTTTTTAAAAATGTCAACAATTGATTAAGTGTATGTAGCTGCACCATTTCGTTGAAAATGATGCAGCTCATTTTACTTTATCGTTAAGATCAGATTACTCTAATCAAATTTTATATCGAGTGCCAGTCCACGTAATTCGTGTACCAGTACATTGAACGACTCAGGGATATTTGGCTCCGGCAAGTTGTCTCCTTTGACAATCGCTTCGTAAGCTTTCGCACGTCCGAGGATATCATCCGACTTAAAGGTCAGTAACTCCTGCAAGATGTTTGAAGCTCCAAATGCCTCCAGTGCCCATACCTCC
>JBGCDT010000344.1:0-9555 GCA_045105695.1 Saprospiraceae bacterium
GTAGCCTTTGCAATTCTCAAAAGCTTTAAGTTTTTCAACAAACCGTTTTACCCCTTTTAATGCCTCTTTATCGAAATCAGCTCTCAGTGGTTTTACAATTTTAATTTCTGTATTCTCACATTGTTCATCAATTTTTACTTCTACTTTTACAATGCCTGTGATTCCAGCTTCTCTTGCTTTTGGTGGATAATCTACATAAATATACTTTTGGAGTTGAGGGAAAATCTTCTCCTCCTTATCATAATCAAAGTAGTACATCTTTCCACTTTTTCCAACCTCTTTCCAAACACCAAATTTTTCATCTGATATTAATTTTCCTTTTTGATAATTCCTAAGTCTTCTTACTTCGCCTAATATGTTATATTCTTTCCAACTAAGATGTTTTTTACCGTATTCATAAAGACCTGCTTCCTTGATTCGACCATTGTCAAAATACCTTTTGAACTCTCCATGTTTGACGTATTTCTTTTTCTTTAAAACGGTATATTCCATTTCGACAACATCGCTGTAAGAAAATGTCTTTTTTACAGACTTTAATTTCTGTGCAGATAATAAAAATGGAAAAATAAAGAGAAGAGTAAGTAGTATATAGCTTTGCATAGAATAGATCTTTGGCACTACATTGAGATGCCAAAGAAATCTATTTTGGTGCATTAGGAATGAAGAAAAGAAAATCCTTATAAGTGTTTGGCATTAAACCCGTCCCCTCCCCTCAAAATCACTTCTCGTCAAAACAATAATCATTATTCCACTAACAATCATAGCTAGACGTAACAATAGACCTACACCACGCCCAAACCCATCTATCCAAGTCAGAAAAGCAAGTTGAACATTTACCAAACTAAGCACCAACGCCAGCATTCCTGAGAGCAAAAGCGCAAAGCCTATCAAAGAAGTAATTCCTCTATTCATAATTATTTATATTAACCAGTAACTAAAGAATCAACATCCGACTCTTTAAATGGTTCATCTATTCTGCCGTACCATTTTCATCCGCCATTGCTTCTACTGCCCATTTATCTCTATCATCAGACATTTGCCAAACAGCACCTGCGTTTTCTATAGCTGTAAACATGGGCAACCAATCTTTAGGTCCAGCCGACTCGGTTAGGATTTCGTAGCGACGTAATTTTAGAATTGCATCTAAAGGGTTTATTAAAACTGGGCAAGCTTCTACACAAGCATTACACGTTGTACAGGCATGGATTTCTTCTTTGCTGATGTAATCGAAGAGGGATTTTCCGTCGTCGAAGTTATCTTTGGTAAGAACTGTTTCCGTAGCTCGTAATTCTTCTTTGATGTACTTAGTATTTCCAGTATCCAGTTTTTCGCCAACCTCTTCAGCTCGGTCACGAATATCCATCATGATTTTTCTAGGGGATAGTTTTTTACCGGTTATGTTGGCTGGGCATTCAGCAGTACATCGACCACATTCTGTACAGGTATAGCCTTCCATGATGTTTTTCCAGCTTAGACTGAATATATCATTAGCGCCAAACTCAGGCAATTCTTCATCCATAGCTGCCCCTGTGTCTTCTGTCAGCCCCATCATACTTTTCACTTCGTCCATTATGGCAGGCATATTTTCCATTTCGCCTTTAGGCTGAATTCTGGAAAAGTAAGTATTTGGAAATGCAAGTAGAATATGAAGGTGCTTAGAAACCGACAGATAATTTAAAAACGCAAATACTGTCAACAAGTGCAACCACCAACCAAACCGTTCTACCATCAACAAAATACCCTCACTTAAGCCTCCAAATAACATTGGTCCTACAAAACTACTAATCGCTAAAGTTCCTGTATCTGGAAAGTGTGCTGGATCAAGTTTTTGCAAAACAACATCAGCGCCGTTCATAGTGAAAATACCGATTAGAAGAACCAATTCTCCAATAAGAATTAGGTTACCATCTAACTTTGGCCATCCCGTCATTTCATCTTTATGGAAACGTGGTATTTTTAGAAGGTTTCTTCTAGCTAAGAATGCAATGGTAGCGATAAATGCTCCAACAGATAATAATTCAATCGTACTTATTATTACAGTGTATAAAACACCTAGGTAAGGAGCAAAGAATCGATGAACTCCAAAGAATCCATCTATGAATATTTCAACCAACTCAATTTGTGTAAACAAAAAGGCGACATAAATGAAAAGATGCAACACCGCTGGTATTACTCTTTTGAACATTTTCTTCTGCCCGAAAGCAATGAGCAAAACATTCTTCCAACGCTCTCCTTCGTGGTCAGAGAAGTCTTCATCCTGACCTAGTAAGATATTGCGACGGATACGCATAAACTTACGCCAAGCCCAACTCAGCGAAAGAATAGTGACTATGGCAAAAAGGACTTGTTGTATCATTGAGAAATTGTATTAATTTTGGCGATTGATTCTATACTGAGTTTAACAACTTTCTCGAACTATTGTTACCAATTCTTCTGGAAAGCTAAAAGCCAAAAATATAAAAAATGAAATTGCTCGACGAACAACAGGTTGAAAAAAAACTGGAACGACTCGCTATCGAAATTCTAGAGAATAATTACAACACTAAAGAAATCATTCTCGCAGGTATTAATAACAACGGACTCAGCTTCGCAGAACTGCTCCAAGAACGTTTGTTGAAACATGATCCTAAGAAGAAAGTGAGTTTGACTCAAATTAGCCTTAGCCCAGCTAAACCCCTGGAGTCTGAAATCACGATTGGTAAATCCGCTAAGGAACTTAAAAACAAAGTTGTCATTATAGTAGACGATGTTGCAAATACGGGACGTACGATTTTCTATGCTTTCAAACCTTTCATGGATGTATTGCCAAAGCGAATTGAAGTAGCTGTATTGGTTGACCGGAAGCATAAGTCCTTTCCTATCAAAGTTGATTATATGGGGATGTCACTTGCAACTACGGTTGAAGAAAACATTCAGGTGCGAATTCGGGGAAAGAGAGATCGAGCTGTGTTTCTGAAGTAATTAATACCAAGTAACTGTACAAATTAAATTTACTATAAAATGAAAAGTCTTTTGAATCTGAATTTCGTTATAAAGCCTCGTCGATGCCAAGGCATCGCCTATGTTTTATGCCTCATTCATATCCAAAATCCAATTCCATTTTATGTTAACATAATTTTGTCCAATTACTTATTTAAAAATAAATTTATAAAATGGGCAGATTACAAATAACAATAATTTTACTTTTTGCGGTCAGTACAATCATGGTTGGCCAAAATCAAGCTAAACAAGCGCTGGAGTGGAAGACTTTCAACAAAGATAATTATGAAATAATGCATCCTGCGGATTGGGAAGTTGATAAGAGTGGGCAGATGGGAACCAGCTTCATTTTGTTTAGCCCACAGGCAGGTCCGACTGATAATTTTAAGGAAAACATCAACCTGGTTGCTCAAGATTTAATGGGTAATAAAATGACTTTGGATCAATACTTAGAATTATCAATGGCTCAAATAAAAGCTTTGATCACTGATTCAGAGATCATTACTAGCGAGAGAATAAAAGAAGGAGATCGAGAGTATCAAAAAGTAATATACTCTGGCAAACAAGGTATTTACGATCTTAAGTTCGAACAGTACTTTCAAATTGTTGAAGGGAAAGCTTACGTGCTCACCTTCACTTGTGCGAATGATCAGTTCGAAGAATATCAACCCTTAGGAGAAAAGATCTTGGACAGCTTTAAGTTTAGGTAAATTAGAGTTCTAAAGAAAACTTTGCGACTTCGTGAATTTAGGAATGTGGAAGAGCTAGATTTCGTAAAGCACTTGTGATTAGCAAGTTAGCAATACGCTATAGTTAGTTATCTCATCACTTTATAAGCTATCGCTAACCCACAGACAGCTTTACAAAATCGCAAAGCTAGGGTAAACAAAAAGGGCGCGAAGTTATTGCAACTTCGCGCCCTTTTTAATAGTAATTAAATACTCTAGCGTTTGACCGCTACCTTATTCACTACCCTCTTCCCGTTCTTTTCAACACTAACAAAATACAATCCAGCAGTAAATCTTTCCACGTTTACCATATTATTGTTAGAAATATCTGTTTGGCTATGGATCAATTGCCCTAGTTGGTTATAAATCAAAATCTGATCTGCAACTTCGGAAGAATTGATATTCAATACAGTTCCCACAGGATTTGGAAAAACACTTACTTCTAGTGCGCTTTCGAGTTCATTTGTTGAAATGACCACTTCAATATCAGCAGCATATCGTGGCAACATTTGATAGCCACCATCCAAAGGTTCGTCCAGATCAAACTGTCCTCCGATTCCAGTGATATTCATTGTTCCTTCTGGTGCAGGAGCAGTGTACAACTCAACCTCATTGTCAATTCTCACAACATAGGTATTTGTTCCATCTGTAACATCTACGTTGAACCCTGGACCAGCTCCAGTCCATTGTGAAGGATCAACTAAGGTAACATCGAAGACTTTGATCAGCTTTGATTCTGTCGATTCATTTAGGGCAGTTACCTCTGCTGGATCATGTAAAGGAGCATTTGTAGAAACGATATAAACAGAGTCCAAATATATTTGAGTCAAGCCATTGAAATGTCCAATTTCTCCTTGACAAGCGACCAAGTCTCCTTCATTTACAGTGTATCCAAAAGTGTTTCCGCCATCAAAAGCACTAATACCTGCATCTGGATCATTCTCATCAATGATGGTAAATTGTAAACCATTTCCACTCAAATTCACACCATAAACCACTCCTCTTAATTCACAAGAGACATCGATTGAATCCGGAAGACCTACTGCATCATTTGTTGTTACATCTGCAATATCATACTGCGGATAAGTTGGAGGACAAAGTACTTCAATGGTAACTACTGCAACATCACATTCAGCGTTGTCATCATTACAAAGTTCATAAGTAAAAGCGTCCATACCACAGAAATCTAAATTAGGAGTATAGATAACTGTGAAGTCATTATTGATGTCTACAGTTCCGAAAGCTGGAGCTGTAACTATAGAAACGCTGGTTGTTCCACCAGCAGGTTCATTATCGTTTGCAAGGATGTTTATTGTAGTTGCTTCATTGGTAAGGGTGCTAGCAATGTCATCTACTGCTATCGGATTCGGTTGAGGTATCAAAATAATATCTGATAGATAACGAGGAATGATCTGATAATCTGCATCAAAAGGCGAGTCCTGATCAAACTGCCCACCAATACCAATCAAGTCAAAATTCCATCCTGGAGGAGTTGTTCCATAGATGTCAGTATCTGCATCTATTCGCATTTCGAATTCATTGGTACCATCTGTAATGGTCACATTGAACCCAGAACCAGCATTAGTCCATTCAGATGGATCGACTATCGTCATGTTATTAAAACGAATGAGCTGTGACTCTGTCGTTTCATCCAGAGTGGTCACAATGTTAGGTGCAAACAAAGGTGCATTTTGTGAAATCACCATCACCGTATCTGCTACAACTTGAGTCAGTCCGTTAAATTGATCGATGACTCCTTCTATAGTTACCAAATCGCCTTCTGTTACTTCGTAATCATAATTTTCAGAAAAATTGAAAACGCCAATACCATTTTCACCTGCATCAATTATGGTGAATTGCAATCCTCCTGGTCGTAGGTTTGGATTATGAACTATTCCAGTTAAAGAAACAGGGACATTCAAAGAATCGGCAACTCCTTCTGCGTCGTTGGTTGTCACTGTTCCAATAGGGTAACTGGTGTAATTGTCGCCATCATTATCAATAATGGTGATGGTATATAAACCAGTTGTCGCAATTGTAGCTCCGACCGCATTTTGCATTTGTAAGACTATTGTTTCATCGCCTTCAATATCTGTATCGTCTATCAATCCAATTTCGATTTCAGCTTCAGAAATTTCGCCTGGAGAGTCCGGTGAAAAATGAATAGTTGTATTTATTATTGAAAAATCAATTCCTTCTGTAGCTGTAGTCAAAGGGTCAACAATAATATCTACATCAGCGGAGTCTGTTATCGAAAGGACAGGCATTCTTACAGAAAAAGTAGCGAGCATTGCACCTTCATCTACTTCATCAGTGATGCCATTGAAAAATAACTGAGGGCCTGCTGGACAGCTGTTAGCTGCACCTGGACTTGCAAAAACAAATTCATTAGAACCTGGAGGAATCATACCAGTATCATTCGTTGAATAAGCCCAGTTGTTTGGATTAGTATTAGAATTGGAAGGATCACAAAGCGCTAGAGAGGGGCCTTCGCCATTTGCAATTTCCTGCCAAGGACTGTTGTTATCGTAAATAACGATGTCTACCAAATTTCCCATGTTGTCTTCCAATACGATTTCCTCTCCCCCATTATTCAAACCTCCAGAGGTCCATTGTCTTGCTGGTACTCCGTAGAAAGATTCGAAAGAAACAGAGTCACTTGCTATTAAAAGATATTCACCAGCTTCTATTGATAAACTTGGAAAAGTATAATCAATCCCTTGTGTGAAACTAAAACCAGTTAGATCGATGGCTGTAGTTTGATTGTTATAGAGTTCTATAAATTCTCCCAAGTTGTCTTCACCAGGAGGATTGTACATAATTTCATTGATCACAAGATCGTAAGTAGGGATTGGCAAAACCGTTACAGAACCAACCATACCCAATCCTGCATGTGGATCACATTGGTAATCAAAAGTACCTGCCGTATTGAAGGTGTGTTCAAAAGTCCAGGCAGCCCCAGAAGGTGCGCCACTAAAGAAAAACTCAGGGTCATTGCCAGGGAAGGTAGCCATGCTACCGTTGACATTGTGAGTACCATTTGCATTGACCCATTGAACTGTTTCACCAACAAAAATCGTAACATCTGAAGGTGTAAAATCTAAACCCGAAGAAGTAACAGTAACAGCTGGAGGATTACAAACCACTTCATTTTCCAAGCCAGGACTTCCAAAAATAGCAGTTTGGTTTAACGCAATTTGAGCATCAGTATCAGAAGGATACCAGTTAGATGGGTCTGCATTGTTTTCGTTTGGATCGCAAAGCTCCATAGAAAAACCTTCTCCATCAGCTTCGCTTGGCCAGAAGGTACCATCGTCATAATTAATATAATCAATGACCATTGTCGTATCTGCGTTATTCAACTGAATGTCCTCACCACTATTGTTGAGTCCCCCGTCAAACCACTGTAACGTGTTTATTCCGAAGAAGCCCATCATAGCTGTAGAGTTGTTAGTCACAACAACATATTCGCCAGCACCGAGCATATAATCAGGAAATGAAAAAACGATTCCTTCACTGAAATGATAACCTTCCATTTGGATGGCATCCGAAGAATTATTGTACAATTCGACATACTCAATGGTGTCAGTACCAGGAGCATTGTAGAATACTTCTGTAAATACAACTTGAGCATTTAATGAAGTAAAAAACATCAAAAAAGAGATGCAGAAAATGGGTAGCTGTTTTAGCATGGGTGTAAACAATTTTTTGGTTTTTAAAAATGATGTAATGGGAAGTCATCGTCGCTTATGGCCAAATAGACTTTGCCCTTACGTATGAAATTTGATGGAAGTAAAATTAGTTTAAGATAGGTTTCAGCAAAATATTTATCGATACTGAATCGGATATTAGTTCGGCGACAAAGGTAGTATGATTTACTGGATTTGAAGGGTTTTATATATTTAATTTTATGTATTCTTTATGTCAATTTTATTAATGAGGAAATTCCGAATGAGGAAAATTCTATTACGGTATTTTAAATTACCGAATAAAATAATAACAAAGCATTCCTAATGCGTTCGATTTCTAAAAGGCATAGATAAAGTGTCTTTTTTTAAAAATTCAAACCTAAATCCAACCTCTCTGCAACCTTTTTCAAACTTAACAATCCGTAGTAGCAGTGACATTTACCTTAAGTTTGCATCATTCTTAACTCAAAAAATTATCAATAATGACACGACGATTGTTTTTCTTAGTAGTGCCCCTCTGTTTCCTCTTATTTTCTACAACTGTATCTAATGCTCAAAAAGGAGTAAAAGGTTTGGACGAGACATTCACCTGGTCAGAAGCCAGTGAAACCAAAACCATTTTGATTGACATTAAAGAGGGAGCTAGAAAACTGAAAATGAACTTTGAAGGGGAGATAAAAACTGGTGACCTCGTTGTTACAGCTTACGATCCAGATGGTAACAAAGCGGCTCATCTTTCGCTGATTTGTTCGAAAGGAAAGAACACTTATATCCATATTGATATTCCTGATGAAGGAGGGACTGGATCAAATAGTTCAAGTAATTCCGATTCAAATTCATCTACAACAAGTGAAGGAACCTCAGTGACTGTTACGACGACAACGACAACAGAAGATGGAGATAAAAAGCGAAAACATAAACATAAAAACAAAGTGAAAAACAAAAAGAGTAAGAGCAATAC
This sequence comes from Saprospiraceae bacterium, assembly GCA_045105695.1. Classification (GTDB taxonomy): domain Bacteria; phylum Bacteroidota; class Bacteroidia; order Chitinophagales; family Saprospiraceae; genus CALGLS01. The sequence goes on from JBGCDT010000344.1 coordinate 8,358, forward strand.
ACGCGTTTCCACAGATTCTAACTCAGAAGGTTCAAAAGGGATTATGCATAAAAACATTGTTAACCCAGATGCAGGAACTTGGAAGCTGATTATTAAGACAGAAAGAGTGAGTGGAGAATTAGAGGCCTCTGTTAAACAGAGTTAGCGAATGAATAGGTTGTCAAAGTAAGTAATTCCTCTTTGACAACCTGCTTATTGTAAAAGAAAGTTTTCGTAGAAACACCCTAGACAAACCAGCTCTTATGCCCTCGTACAAAATATTTGTAATACTACTGTTATGTCTCTTCTCCAGTATCTGTTATTCAGCCAGTATAAAAGGCAAGATACAGCTTTCTGATGACTGGGCCTCTGTACTTTATCTCTCCGTCATACCTGCTTTTCATGACTTGAATACCGCTTCTTATGATTTTTTACGATACAAAATTCCTATTGATTCCAACGGATATTTTGAATTCAGCAATATGGAACTGGCCACTGATGACCGTATTTATCGTTTGCACGTTTGTAAAAAAGAAGATCCGGTTTCTACGATTATCATAGGAGGCCAGGAAGAAAATTTCATTCACTTTCTAATGAATCAAAATTCTAACATTACAATTACACAGAGGAAAAACACCACTGGCATTCAAAACTGTAGCACTGAAGGACATCTAGATTCTAGAATTGCCGCAAAACTATTCGCACTCCAAAAAGCGATAAATACCCCTCCTGAATTGCCTTCCGAGCAGAATCGATCTTTCGTTAAAGCGCAAATTAAAGAGCAGCTTCTGATAATAGCAGATACCAATTCCAATTACGTAATCAAATTGTTAGCAATGCACTTCATTAACGAAAATTTTGCTGCAAGTAACAACCTGAAACTTATGGAAAAAATAGATCAGGATCTAGCCATAAGTAATTACTCTAGTCCTTATTATAAGTCCTTTTCTACCGAACTGAGCTTTCGCCAGTTTCAACAAAATAGCGAAAGCACTCCCCTACTCTCCGCACTCAAATGGATCTTGCTCTCCTTGCTTTTTTCTATAGTTGTCTTCTTCCTCTGGCCAAAAGGCAAACCAAAGCAGTCGCAGCAGAAGGCTACTAATTCTACCGCTCAATTATCTAAACAAGAGAAGCGAGTTTACAATCTAGTAAAGAGTGGAAAGTCAAATAAGGAGATTTCTTCTGAGTTGCACATTGAAGTGAGTACAGTCAAAAG
>JBGCDT010000345.1:0-41500 GCA_045105695.1 Saprospiraceae bacterium
CCAAATAATCTGGAGTACCGTCGCTGTCATGAGCATATTCCGTTCCTGCTGAATCTGCTAAGTTTGTATCTATACCTGCTCCTCCAAAACCATTGAAGTTATCATAAGCATCATCAATACCATCATTGTCTGAATCCATATTATCAGGTAAAGTATAGTCTGGTGTATTCTGTGCTTCTACGTTGTCCACGATTCCATCATCATCAGCATCGATGTCGAGGAAGTTAGGATGTGTATCTCCGTCAGCATCTCCTGAAGTGTATCCTTCTGGGATTCCATCGAAGTTAGTATCTGTAGTAACGATAAGCGGTGATCCGTCGCCGGTCGTTGTTGTTGCGCCATCATTAGCAGCATCACCATCGTAAGTTGGGGACCAACCGTCATTGTCCGCAGTATCAAAAGTGTTTGGCGTCGAAGGATTATAATCGTCTACTAAACCATCTCCGTTTGTATCGTTCCCACCTGCTTCCAGGATGTCCACAATACCATCGTTGTCTGCATCCAAGTCCAAGTGATTTGGAATATTGTCTGTATCTGCGTTCACATTATTAGAGCCACCTCCAGTCATGGTTTCTGTGCTATTCACGCGACCATCGTTGTTGGTATCGGCAGTAGTTTTTACGAGTGCTGTTCCGTTAAGTCCATCGCTTCCAGGTCCGTCAGCTGCGTTCTGATCAAAAAGATCTGCTAAGCCATCTTCATCAGCATCCCAAGGAGCAAGGCCAGTGTCTACACGTCCGTCGCCATCATCATCAGCTCCACCTGTTTCTACCAAATCAGGAATTCCATCGTTGTCTGCATCAAGATCAAGACCATCTGTACGACCATCACCGTCGGTATCCAATGGGTTTCCAGAATTACCATTTAGCCATGCGCCAGTTACGTTAGTTTCAACTAAAGATACTCCATTAGTTCCCGTACCTCCAGTACCATCTGCTGTATTTTCATCAAAGACATCTGCTAGTCCATCCTGATCTACATCTAAAGTCAAGTCTACACGACCATCTCCATTCGCATCAATTCCGCCTGCTTCTACGAGGTCAGGAATTCCGTCATTGTCTGCATCTAAATCTAAATAATCGACAATACCATCTCCGTCAGAATCTGCATTTGGGATACTAGTACCTGGACCTGCTGGAGGCAAACTGTAAGCTACAGATACTGAGCTGACACAGGACCTGTTGGTACAGAAATTAACTCCCGCACTGGCCTGTAGTGTTAGATTTACAATACCATCGTTGTTCCAAGTATTCCACGCATCTTTGTCTATACTTATTGAAAATCCCATTCCAGGAGTAGTACAGTCTGAATAAGCCGTGTTATCAGAATTTGTTTTATTGTAACCACTAACAATCAAGTAATTGTCTTCGCCAGATAGGCTAAATGTTTCCGTAGTTGAGGTTCCATAATCTCCTTCAAGAGAAAAAGTTAAAATAACATCAGCCGTCACGTCTGTAATGCTCGTGTTGAACATCATTGTATGACTTGGCTCATTACTGGTTTGGCAATCATCTGCTGATGTAGTAGAACCTGCAACCCCAGCACCTGAGTCATCAAAAGCATCATAGCGATCCACAAGACCATCTCCATCTGTATCTGTGAGGTCATCTGCAACACCATCTCCATTTGTATCTTCGCCACCTGCTTCTACGATATCTGGAATACCATCATTATCTGAATCTCGATCGAGGAAAGAAGGTATGCCGTCATTATCATGATCTAAGTTTGCACAAATGCCATATGAATTCAGTGTGCAAAAGTCTTCGTCTTCAAAGTTTGGTATTCCATCATTATCACTATCTATGGTTGGGTCTGCGCCTGTATATTCTAGATCGTTTGGAATACCATCATTGTCCCAGTCAATATCTACTGAATCGTAAATTCCGTCGCCATCACGATCTTCTCCACAGTCTTCGATCAACGTTAAATTCTCTGTTTGGAATTCTTGCTTAGCAAACCAGTAAGTATTCAAAGTATTCAAATCTCCATAGGCTGAATTGTTCCATTGATGACAAGAGTCGACTGGCACACAACCTTCCGAATTAATCGCCTCTTGTCCAGGGATGTTTGGACTATCCACAATATTAGAATCATCGTAATAATAATTCAAAACATAAGAAGGTGGAGGAGAAGGTCTGATTACTGTTGATCTAAATCCGTACAAATTATATTCAGCATCGTAAACTGGGATGTGGTATCGACCTTGTGAAAAGGTAACCTCTACAGGTACTGCTACAGTAGTTGGGTCGACCACTGCTCCTAAACCATCCAACCCATCCCATGGAATATATCGAGTATACTCACCAGGAGTATCATCTGTCAATTGTTCATCAACATTTACAGCTAAAAGAACATCTGCGGTTCCTGGATCATAAATACCCGCTCCTGTCATTTGGTCTTGATCCAATAGTACTTCGATAACCCCTTGTTGAGTAGTAACAATTTTAATAAAGTATCCTGTTTCAGGACAACCGATCAAAGTGGTTGAATCAGTCAGCAAAGAACCAAAAGTTCCAGAAGGATAGACGTTGACATCAGGTTCCTCTAAAAAGATTTTGTATTCCACGGTATTTCCCTGACCTCCATCCAATGATTTTCGATCTTCGATCACATCCCCAGACGTTCCCGTCCCGCTACTGTTCATAGAAATATTAAAGGCGGCAGGTTGAAAACCAGAGTTCACAAAATCAATATCTGAAACAAAACCATCTTCTGTATAAACGAAAAAGCGACCATTGAACGGGCGGTCAAACCAGCTGTAAGTCACTGAAGGTTTATCTATACTTGGAAGAAAGAAGGCCCAATTTTTTGCAAATACTCTACCTTCAATTTCAGCTGGGCTACTATCGGTAGTTGCAACTGTTATATCAAAGAAAGTAATTAGTAGTTCTCCACTGTTCACCAATGAGTCCCTACTAAATTCAACATAGTAATCTCCTGCGCTCAGACCACTGGGATCAAAAACAAAAGGATCATAAGCTCCTACTCCGCCCAAAGGTTGCGGTCCCGCTACCGTTTGATCGTAAGTAGAAATATTAGATGTCGAAGCACTTAATCTTTGTGGTCCATAGACAACTGCGCCAGATGGATCTTTAATTCTGAAAAAGCCATCTACTCGATCAAGTGTTGGCCAGTGAGCATTGGTGGTCGGTTGTGAAAATCCTAAAAACACTTGCTCACTTTCAGGATTCGAGATATTAATATACAACCGCTCTGCATCAGAACTTTCGTAACGAGCGAAGTTGTAATAACTATTATCATTAATCAATAGTGAAATAGTATCAGTGTTTGTTGGTGCAAGCTCTGGTGTCCCCGTCGCAAAAGCAGAATGGTACATTAGGATATTCAAAAATAGAATACCAAATACCTGTAATAAAGTTTTTTTAGATTGTGTAGTTGCTAACATTTTGTGAATTGATTTAAACTTAGTAGAGTAATAGCAATAGGTCGCCAGGGGCTGGGACAGGCCATACCTATTATTTTTGTAAAACTGGTTTTCTGGAAACTTTAGTAAGAAATACATTCTAAAACCAAATAGGGGGGAGATATCAGTTAATCGATGTATTTGTTTGCTGGATAAGAGAATGACGAAAAGGGTGCCATTAGGAATTATAACCTGTCACAAGGAGGACGAAACAGGTTTGTTTTATCAATATTCGGGTCACAGACCGAGACGACCTGAAACAACGTATCTTACTGATAGATAACCAAATAGCATTATCTTTACCTAATAAAGAAGGGGAAAACAACAAAATGAGAGTCACATATAAAAAAGTACACAAATAATATTTTTCACATACAAAAATGTACTCTTTTTCCACTTAATGATACCTTTCTTCACAAGTAGATATACAGAATATGAACGACCTCAAAACTAATAAGAAGCAAATGCATAAATCACTGCCATAGAAAGAATTGAAGTTGGAAGAAATTTCTAATCCAAATGAAATTCCATACTAAGGAACTGATAAAAGTCAGATTTTATCGATTATAACAAAAACCACCTCACCAATCCAAAGATTCCGCTCAGTCCTATCCAGATCATCATGTTCACTTTAAAACGGTACATCGCTATGAAAGAGACCGCAATCCAAGCCAATGTCACATAATCGATACTTGCTAAAGAAAGACCTTCAGGGAATACGATCGCTTTCCCCAGGTAAATGGTTAGGTTGAGGATAACACCAACTACCGCTGCGGTTACTAAGGTCAGAGCCTGTTTTATTTTATCATTCTCTCGCGTTTTTTCGATGATGGGAGCTCCTGCAAAAATGAAAAGGAAACAAGGGACAAAGGTAAAAAAGGTGGTAGCCAAAAGTCCTAGTCCTCCCATCATTACAGAACCTTCATAATGATTAAAGCCAGCCATGAAACCTACGAAGACTAAAACCATGACCAGTGGCCCAGGAGTAGTTTCGCCAAGTGCCAGTCCATCTATCATCTGCAACTCAGTGAGCCAGTTGAGTTGCTCAACACTAACCTGTGCTACATAAGGTAAGACCGCATAGGCTCCTCCGAAAGTAACAAAGGCTGCTTTCGTGAAAAACAAACCTAACTCTTTCCAAAAGTCAAAATCGCTTGCCGTATAATAAAAAAGGAAATAAGGTAAGATTAGTAATAATGCAGTGACAAGTACTTGTCGAGCAAAGCGTCCAAACTGAAATCCTGCTCCAGGCAAGGTTTGATTTCGGTTGACGTAATACTCTTCTTCATCTTTTGATAATTGTTCTTCAGCAGCAGCAGTCGTTTTGAATAACTGTGGAAAAATACGTCGCGTTATAAAACCAATTACCAAAGCTCCTATAATGACATAAGGAAAAGGAATGTTCAAAAAGAACATACAGATAAAAGAACCTATAGCCACCAACACATGAAAAGCCGTATGCAAAGATTTTTTTCCAATTTTAAAAAGGGCTAAAATCACAATAGCCATTACCGCTGGTTTTAGTCCATTGAACATGGCATAGACCCAGGGAATACTTCCATAGACAGCGTAGAGCGCAGATAAGGTAAATAGAATGAACATGGAGGGAAGGATGAAAAAGATACCAGCGACTAAGCCTCCCCTAGTCCCATGCAGTAGCCAACCGGTGTAAGTTGCCAGCTGTTGCGCCTCTGGTCCAGGAAGTATCATGGTGTAATTCAAAGCATGTAGAAAACGACTTTCTGAAATCCACTTTTTCTTTTCTACTAAGAATTCGTGCATGATGGCGATCTGTCCAGCAGGTCCGCCGAAGCTGATGAAACCTAGTTTGAGCCAAAACCAGAAGGCTTCGGTGAAAGAAGGTTTTGTTTTTTGTGTTGGCTGATTCTCAGTGTCTTTGCTTGGCTTTTCCATGGTCTTGTAAGTTTCGCCAAAGCTAAGGAATAGTTGTATTCTTTTACCCCTGATTTTATATTGTATTTAACTTCCTAAGGTATTTTTAAGAAAGAACTATTTTTTCAGCTATAACACTAAACAGCAACCATGGACATTGCTTTAAAAATTAGAAAAAGAATAGTAAATCCATTAACATAAAAGGAGGGTTACTTTTTCAGTGCATAATAAGTCTCTACACTTTCAAAATCTCCAAACATACTTATGTAGTTTAAATATGCTGGCTCCAGAGCTAATGCAGCATCTACAAGCTGATGAAGGTTTTCAGTTTTAGCTGCTTGCGATAAGGAAAACACAGCGTAGCCCAATCGATCTTTTCTGTAATTACAGGATCTCATTTTTTCTTTATCACATTCAAATATCTTTTCATCAAAGTCTCGATTAACTAATTCACCCCAGGTAATTTCGATCTCCTCTATCAGAACGTCAAAATTACAAAGCTCTAAAGAATCAATCGTTCGACCATCCGAAATCTCCATCAGAGAATACATGCTGGCTTCTAAATCCCAGAGGTAGTCTAAATAATAATCGTCTATGCCTTCCCGTATTCTCAGGTCGACCAATTCATAACGTGCATGATCGAGTTGGATCAAAGCGAGAGCAACATCTCTTTCCTCTAGGGCACAGTCTGTTTCATCCAGCCAAGTTCCAATCAGTCTAATGGTTTCTTTCCAATCTTCAGAAGCACCTACTTCCGGATGGTGTGCGGATTGGTAATGTTGCCACTTTGCTTTTAGGACATACATGGATTTTTGGGCAGCTTTTAGATCTCCTAATGTTGTGTAGTAAAATACAGGAATGTAAGCTCTGTCAAAACCGATCATGTCGCTTTTAACATGGCTATTTTTTTCGCAAGAGAAAGTGATTAGCAAAAAAAGAAAAGTAAGTAATAGGTAAAATGCTTTTTTCATTGTGGATACTTTTTAATTTATCGAATGATATATACTGGCGTATTCACATAATCATCTACCATACTTTCTGCCACTGATCCTAATAGAAAGCGTTCGAGAATATTATGTCCTTTGGCGCCCATCATTATGAGGTCAGCGCCTTCAGCTCTAGCATATCTCTTTATCGTTTTTGCAATATTGTAATTGTTTGTTTTTGTAAAGTGAAAATCTACGTCGTTTATATCCACATTATGTTCGTCTAAGAATTTTTCAAATTTCCCGTTGATGATCTCTGGTAACTCTTGTGCGATTTCCTCCCTGTTGGAAAACTCAGTGTAGTTCGGCATGTCAATAACATTCAAACACATTGGAGCCTGTTTTAGCCCCAGCTTTTTTGTTAGGGAAATAGATCTTTTGATTGCCCGCAAAGAATACGTAGAAAAATCAACAGCTACCAGAATTCTATTTACACCTGATTTAGAATCTTCTGGAATCAATAATAAATCTGATGTTATATGTCGCGCCATTCGCTTGGCGGTAATACCAGATCCAGACATGGATTTCTTTTTTCCCATCACTAATAAATCGGGTTTCAATTCTTCTACTAAGAATAGTAACTCCTTGTAAGGGCGGCCCTCTACTAGTCTAACATTGATGTCCAAAGCTTTTGATTTCACTAAGTTTTTAGTTTTCTTTTCAATGTTCGAATGTATGACATCTAGAGCGGGAGCTACGGGAAGTAATATTTCTCCTGCTGCAAACTTTACAATACCTCCGACTAACAAAACGGGAAGCACATGCGCACTAATCAGCTGCTTAATTTCCAATGGTTCTACCAAATAATCAAGATAGTTCAAGACTTGATCATCATTCTCACTTAGGTCTAAGGCGACTATTACTTTATTGAATTTATTCATATTTTTTTGATCGTATTTTTACTTTGATCTGCACTATAAAGTTAGTGCAGTCCCTTCTCCTACAAGATGATTTTAATCATACTTCCAATTGACTTCCTTCATCCAATTCAAGTCAATCACCCTTTACCTTTACGATATTAAAAATAGTTAAAGACGATTTATTTTAATTAAAACAAAGATTATGAAAATCGATATTCAAGCTCCTTGGGAAGTTAATAAGTTTCTAAAAAATACGATTCACGATAAGGTAGAAAAGCTCAGTCATTTTTCTGACCAGATCATTCATACCAATGTTTTCTTAAAACTTAAAGAACACAAATCTATTGAGGATAAAATCGTAGAGATCAGAGTGAGTTTACCAGGTCCTTATCTATTTGCGGAGGGAGTAGCGGAGACTTATGAAAAAGCGGTGATTCGAGCTACAGAAAAAGTGAAGAAGCAACTGGTAAAAAGAAAAGAAAAACGACTCCAGCGATAGATCGTCCTAGATTATCGCACCATAAATCCTGATTCGTTAATCCTCTGATGAATCGGGATTTTCAATACACTAATTGCTAAAAAAAACACATGAAAAACATTTTTGTACCTACCGACTTCTCTGCTTGTGCTGCTCATGCGACACATGCTGCCATCGAATTAGCAGCAGCTTATCGGGCAACGCTGCACTTATACACGGCTTTGAACCCTCGTACTAAATTTACAAAGACAGACAATGATCAGAACTCGGAAAGCGAAGAGTTGGCTCAAGAAATTAAAAATAAAGAACTGCTACTGAAAAAATGGGAAGAAATTGCAAAGGATAAAAATGCAATAATAAAAACGGGTTTAGTCCAAGAAGATTTATTACATTTTATTGAATCTTTTATTCCAGAAAACAATGTTGATTTTATCGTGATGGGATCACATGGAGCAAGTGGCAAGAATGAATACATTTTAGGTTCTAATACCCAAAAAGTAGTTCGCTTGGTTCAAACGCCTGTTTTAATTATCAAAGAAAAATTAAAAGATTACAAAATCAGAAATGTGGTTTTTGCTTCAAATTACAACCTATCGGAAAAAAGATCCTTTAAATATTTATTGGATTTTGTAAAAGTATTTAAACCCACAATTCACCTTGTACAAATAAATACCTCCAGCTGGTTTGGAGAATCTTACATCGTCGTGAAATCTGCGATGGATGATTTTCGTAAAATGGCGGAAGATAAGGGTATGACCTGCAAAACTCATTTCAAAAGAGACTGGACCATAGACGCTGGGGTTCGTCATTTATCCAAAGAATTAGGCGCTGATTTAATCGCTATTTCCAATGACCAGCGTCATCCTTTGAAAAGACTTTTTATTGGATCTAATGTGGAGGCGCTTGTAAATCATGCGGAGACGCCGGTGCTGGCTATTGACTTTCCGGAGGATTAACTAACAATAAATTACTTCGGAATGAGTATTAATCGTTCATCCACATAATCAAAAACATACTCCTTCCCCCCTTCAATAAATACGATTCTAAAATCAGAAGAAAACGGTTCGTCCTGCGTCGGAAACCATTCTTTTTTTACTTCTTTATTGATCATAATAAAAAGGCCATGCTCCCCGCCAGCGGCACAGAACCTTTCTACGTTTCCTGAATGGAGAGGGATGTTCGTCTCTTCATGTAGTATATCAAAGTCTCTTCGAATATTATCCGTTGGAAGGCCGATTTCACAAATCTCCAGTAAGGATTTTCTACTGAAAGATTCCGTAGAATGATGTTCTAAACTCCTGCGAGCGATGAGCTCCACGATGTTGTTATCCTTGTCGTAAAAGTAGATGGCATAGGCATTCCAAAAATCAAAGTATTGAATTTCATGATTGTCATACAAGAGAACATCAACTCTTTCTTTGAGCCATGCTAAGGCTTCGTTTTCTTGATTGGAAGGTATGTTGATCGCGTAGTGGTAGGGAGTGAATTTTTCGCTCTGTTTTAGTTTGAGTATGGAGTGTCCTATTTTGAAAGAAGTGGAGTTATTGGTTTGATCGACAATATCTAGGTCTAAAGTTTTTGTATAGAACGTAGTTTGTTCTTCTAGTTTTGAAGTTAGTATTTCTAATTCTTTTATTATCATTTTTTGTTAAGAGCTAGATTAGAGCGTACAAAAAAATTTAGTAATTATTTTTTTTTCAAGATTGATTATTTCTTAAAACAACCTGTGGGTTTTGCGTTGCAGCACTTAGTGATCTTACAGATACCAAAACACTAACTAAAAGTAACATGATCAAACCCGCCAGAGCAATCACCCAAATACTAGGCTCAATATGGAATGCAAAACTATTCAGCCATTGAATAGCTAGCATTATAGAAATTGGTCCAGCTATTAAAGTAGCAATCCCCATCAACATCAAAAACTCTTTGTTGAAAAAATACAAAATGTTACCCACTGAAGCACCGAGAACTTTACGAATACTGATTTCTTTTTCCCTACTGTGAATAATGTAAGATACGACTCCTGCCAAACCAGTCAAGGCAAGAATAATCGCTAACAAGCTCAGACCTGCCATTAAAACACCAGACCTTCTCTCAGCTGCATAGAGTTTGTTAATTCTGTCATCTAAGAATCCAAAGCTAAATGGCCGCGTACTTTCCACTTTGCCATATGCTGTTTCTATTTTTTGAATAGTCGAATTCCAATCATCTGTAGTCGAACTCACCATCATACTATAAGTATAAACTGCCTCCGGTCTTATCCTTATTAAAAGGGATTGATTCGGGTATTTTAGGCTAAAGAATTTATAATCATCCATTATTCCATCGATTACATATGGAATTCCAAAACCATATCGTTCATTTTCAAATTCAGGTTCAGAGATCAAAGTTTCACCTATTAATTCCTCTGGAGTAATTCCTTTTATTTTAGATAACTTTTCAGCAGCTGTTTGATTAATTAAAAATATCTGTTTTTTTCCTTTTTCTAATTCTTTACATGCTTTGCAATCTAACTCAAGCGCTTTGACACTTCCTAAATCTAAATATTGAAAAGTTCCGTCAGCAAGAGTTACATCGGTATCTTTTATTTTATAGGTAGTTTGATTGTACATGTCTGAGCCAGGCAAACCATTCGCACCAACTGCTTTTATTTCTGGAAAATTAAGTAACTCTTTTTTTAAAGCCTTATATTTTTCTACCCCGTCTATATTAAAATGAAGAATATTTTCTTTCTGATACCCTAGGTCGATATTATTAACGAAATTCATTTGTTGATAAATAAAAAAGGTTATGCTCAGCAAAGTAACCATCATGAAAAACTGAGACGTTACCAGAACGTTTCTAAAATTTAAATAACGATTCCCTAAAGATTGATTTATCCTTTTTCCAAAAAGGTTGATCATTGATTTTTTGTTTTTGGATAACGCTGGATAAATTGCATTTAAAATTCTTGAGAGGAGAAGCATTCCAAATAAAAACAAAAGTGTTTTACCTTGCATTAGTAGGTAACTATCCCAACCGATATTCATTAGTTCTGAGAAATATGGTAAAACAAACCATAGTAATAACAGACAAAAGGGAAAGCACAACAATGCTAAAATAACCGCCTCTGCTAAGAGCTGAAAGGTGATGTCGCTCGACTGAGCGCCCATGACTTTCCGTACGCCGAGTTCCTTCTGTCTATCGGCATACATGGCAATGGAAAGGTTTGTATAATTAGTCAGAACAATCAATAGAATAACCAAACCAACAATACCGAATGTATTTAAATAAGTCTTGTTCGCCGTTGGCTTAAGCTCGTATAAATTACCTTTCGTAAAATGAATATCGGTTAATGGAAGTACTTGAATTCCCTTTTGTAATGGATCTTCTGAATAACCGGGATAGACCAAATCAACTTCCGAACTAAAGCGACTTTCAATAGCTAGCATATCATAGTCAGGCTTCATTTTAAAGTAAGTATATGCACCCCAACTTGATAAAGTATCTTTGTAAATTAGCCAATCAAAATTAAAGTGAACATTATTAGGCTGTTCTTCGACCACTCCGACAAGTTCATAATTAACGGATTGGACTTTCATTATTTTGCCTAATAAATCTTTTGATTGCCAATTATTTCCAAACCATTTTTTTGCTAATTTTTCTGTCAATAGAATTTGATTACTTCTATTAAATGCACCTTCAGGATTACCTATTAAAAACTTCTGAGGAAAAATTTCTTGAAACTCTTTTCCTGTATTTGTATTTAATAAATTATCTGCGACAAATCTTTGCCCTTCAACTTCTACAAAGTATTTATCCCTACCTCCTATGTCAGATTCGGACAAAATAAAGTGACAAGCTGTTTGTACTTCCTCATAATTATTAATGTGATTGACCAGACGTTTCTGTCCTTCTGGAGTAGAACTATCATGAAAAGACATTGGTGTATAGACTTGGTCTCTGTAACCGTTCATGAGTCGAAAGATTCGTTCATGATCAGGAGTTGATTGATCATAAGTGTACTCATTATTCAAAAATAGTCCGATGAGTACTACGGCAGAAATTCCAAATGTCAACCCAAGCATGTTTATAGCGGTGAATCCTTTTCGGTGTAAAATATTTCGTAGAGCAATTTTATAATAGTTGTTGTGCATTGGTAAAAATTGTTTTGCTCGTGAATATTTCTCGAAAGCATAAGGTCTGAAAAATTGAAAAACATCTTTGATGTATTGACGATTGGCTTGCCGTTCCCCTAAAGAATCAAGTCTATAATAATAGGCTTCGTGAAGATCTCCTTGAATTTCTTCAAGTAGTTCTTCAGCACAAAACCAAGCTAAAAACAGATCTGCCCATTTAGGCGGTGATTTTTTTCTTTTCATATCAGATTTGGAATTAAGCTCCATAATTTTTGTCGAGAAGCTCTAATGTCTAAAATCACTTCTCTTCCTTTTTCAGTCCCTTCAAAAATTCTTTTACGCCTCCCCCCTCGCTCAGCTGTAGCTTCTCCCATCGAACTTTCTATCAATCCTTTTTTTTCTAATCGAGATAGAACAGCATGAACTGCGCTTATTGAAATAGATTTTTTCATATGATCTTTGTAAGCCTCACTAACAGAAAAGCCATAAGCATCTTCATGCATTGTCATTACTAGTAGCAAAATAGTCTCTTCTAAAAACCCAAGTCCTTTCATATCTTCAACATTTGTAGAATAAATTAGCAAAAAAACAACAAGTATTTCATCAACACTTGTAGAAGTTATGCACAATTCTAATTCTTTTATTTTAAAAAATCAATTTTTTTAGAAAAAAATTGTGAATGATCCGAAATTAATCTGTGAAGTTGTGTTCAGTAATACTTAGAACCTGTTTTAGTTTTTTGAAATTTCACGGAATGATTAATTCACCTGTTTCAAGTAATTCCTCTTTCGTCAAAACCTGAAAAATAAATTCCTTTTGATAATCCCATTGCTCCGATGGAGAGTTGGCCTGTGACTTCCTAAATAAAATTATTTCAATCTACATCCTTCACACATCGAAATCCCGTATGATTTAAACCTGTATCTATGCTAGACCCCATTCTTCTTGCGTTCCGATATCCAGAGCAATAGCTGTCATTACATAAAAAAGAACCACCACGGATGACTTTTTCCTGCTGATACGGCATGCCCGGATTAAAAGCTCGACTTGGTCCTTTGTTGTTTGCTTTAGTCGCCGAATCACTAGCATAGTAATTAAAATCCAACCAATCCGCACACCACTCCCAGACGTTGCCAGACATTTCATAAAGACCGTAGCTATTTGCTGGATAAGATTTTACTGGAGCGGCTGTGAGATAGCCGTCCGTCAATTTATTTTCATAAGGAAAAACGCCTTGCCAGAAGTTAGCTTTAGGTTCTCCCTCATTTACATCTTCATTTCCCCAAGGATAGACCGTATTTTCTTTCCCACCCCGAGCAGCCCACTCCCACTCTGCCTCCGTAGGTAATCTTTTCCCAACCCATTTGGCGTAAGCCGCTGCATCCTCCCAGGCAATTTGCACTACGGGGTAATTCATTTTTTCTTTTATGTTGCTATCTGGTCCTTCAGGGTGTCGCCAACTCGCCCCAATGGTCCAGCGCCACCAACGCCCCGGATCTTGAAGAGAAACAGGTTGATCTGTTTTATGAAAAACGAGTGCTCCAGGTTGTATCAAACTGTCTGGTGGCTTTGGCGTATTGGGTGGCAGTTCTTTTTGCAGTTCTTCCCAAAGGATCGGACGTTCGGCAACGGTAATGTAATTGGTGGCTTCTACGAATTTTGTAAAAGCATTGTTAGTAACCTCAGTAGCATCCATCCAGAAAGAGTCGATCACTACTTTGTGTTTTGGAAATTCATTAGGATCAGCCTGGTCGTTATCACCACCCATGTTGAGTGTCCCAGCGGGAATAAGGGCCATGTTGTTTTGATACCTCACCTTATGTTCATTACTTTTTTCAGGTTGACAAGCTTGGAGGAAGAATAGGATTGTGAGAAGGAGAAAGAATTGCAAATTAGACATCTTAAAAATTTATTTTAGCTTGCAAAGGTAAGGTTATATTCTATTCTCTTTTGCCTATGAAAATAGATTGGATACATCTTTCTTTTTTGATATTTTTTAATAAAAAAACAAGTGGGTTGGTTTAGTAAAAACTCACATGAGTCATCTCACAAGTAGAGTGTGTACATATTGCTTATGAGAGGACTCCTGTAAAGTAACTGTGTAAAAGATTTAGAATAGAGAAATCCGAAGTACCTTCAACTTAATTTCTAATCAATTTCATAACTTTCTTTTTCTCTCCTTCTGAAAAGATAGATACGAAGTAAACACCAGGTTTCAGTTCTACATTCACATCGATATTCTCTGCAAAAGAATAGTCTTGTGAAAATAGCTGCTGCCCAATACTGTTGGAAATTCGCAATTCAATATCAAGATATGACCGTCCTAACAAAACACTAAAGAAATTATTCGTAGGATTGGGATACAACTGCATTTCAGCAGATGACAAACTTTCATAAGTCGAAACGGTAGCGACAGTAAAACAAGCTGAAGTATCTGCACATCCATTGTCGTTTATGACTACTGCGTAGTTTCCATTCTGAGTAGCTACATATTGCTGGTCGGTCTCTCCTGAAATTTCTGCAAAATTATTATCGCAATCCAACCACTGGTAAGTCGCATCAGTTGCTTCTGCGGTCAGTGTTAGCGCATCTTGATCGACAGAGACATTTACTTCCTGAATGGTTAAATCCAAATTGACAATACTATCACATCCTGAATTGGTTGAAAATGAAATGCTGGCGGAGTTATTTGAAGAAGTGTAGGTATTTCCATCAATCCATGTATAAGGAGAACAACTCATTATGGTTTCTGTAGTTTCCACCCCATAAAAGCAACTGAGGTCAAAAACCTGAACGAGTCCATCCCCTTCACTATCAACGGAAACAGCTCTGTTGGGAGAACCTATGATAATCCTATTGCCATCAGGTATCAATTGAGCTGACTTTCCAAAGTAACCGTCTTCTGTATCTCCGTAAAGTTCTTCACCGATAGGTGTAATAGTATTGGGATTTGAAACATCGTACATTCTGAGTGCCCCTGCTTTATCTGCAATGACATTACTACGAGCAATTCCAACAGCCAAATAATTTCCATCCGCAGTAAGAGATGCAGCACTACCAAAGTCTTCATAATCTTCTCCAATAAGTGTTTCTCCAAACTGAAACCAGTTCGATCCTACTCTCAGATAGATTATTGCTTTACTATCCCAAGGCGATCCGATTACAAATTTATCTCCGTTCTCTGAAAAAGACATTGGTGAAAATACCGGGGCAAAGAAAGTTTCTAATTCGGGTATGGCCTCCAAATTCCATTGATCGTTTTCGAATCCATATATGAATAAAGGGTCTATAAAATCAGTAGGAAATAATGCGACGACAGACATAGTTGTTCCGTCTGCCGATAGTGCGATTCTATGACCAAACTCAACACCTTCATCACCACCGATAAAATCTTGACCAAGCTGCACCCATTCATTAGCGACTAAATCAAAAGTCCTCACTCTTCCTCTTTCTTCATCATAGCCCGGTGAACTAACTACCAGCCGATTGCCGTCAGCCGAAAGTGCTATGGACTCTCCACAAAGTTCGTCTTCCATCTCGCCCTGAATTTCTCCGGCCAATAGTATCCACTGATTATTGACAAGTTCATAAACTTTTACTTTTCCGCTATCATCTCCGTTTGCATCATTTTCAGGCATTCCGACTGCAATCCTACTACCATCAGCTGACAAAGCAATGGAGCGGCCTGCTTCATCACCATCGTCTTCGCCTTCTATATCATTGCCTATTTGCACCCAGTCACCATCTACCAGGTCATAGACTTTGACCAATCCTCCATAAAGGTATGAGTTGAAATTCAGGGGTGCTCCGTAAGCAATTCGGTTTCCATCCATAGAGATGGCCACTGTCGTGCCAGCGCCTTCTAGTGCCTGGCCAATAATGTCGCTACCAATTTGAGTCTGTGCCTGTACATTGAAATTAGCCATTAAAGCGAGAATGAAAAGTCGGACGATAATATTGTTTTTTTTCATTGTTGATGTTTTGAAGGTTAAAACTTTTCTAATCTTTTTTGTTTGCAAGTTTTTATTAATGATAAATTTTCGAGAAAAATAATTCCCAATGGTATTAGCAAAAGTATGCTTTAGCGAACATCAATGCTATCAGCTATGTCTCTGTCTATTCCATATATGTTTCAGTATTGGGTATGGGTTACGAATATGTTTCTCTTTGAATAATATGTTGGGAGCTAACTTACTGGTTTTTAAGTAGGGTTGTGTGTTCGGTTGGTTGATTGTGATGATGACAACACTGAGATAAGCCCAGACGCTATCGAGATTCCTAACAATGATGTTGACGAAGACTGCGATGGCGAAGATTTGATTAGTTCAACAGATAATATCCTTGAACCCCAAACAACCATAGACTTAACTCAATTACCAAAAGGGCTTTACATACTCGAAATACAATCAAATGATAAGAACTGGTATGAGCGTATATTGCTGTTTTAAGAATGAATTTGTCAATGTAAGTTTTATTTTGTCAATAGAGCTTATCAAAATAGTTTTTATCCTTCAGTCTATAGACCTTAGCCACTACTAAAGATTTTTCTATCTTTCCAAATCATAAAAAACAATAGTAAAAATTTTGGTAATGAATAAATTTTCGATCCTGATTATCGGACTACTAGGAATGACCAACTTCTTATTCGGACAATCATTCACAGGAGCTCAGGTCATGCAAGGCTATGGTATCTTTGGTGATCAACTGACTTTTATTTTTGACGAGTCAACCTATAATGTAAAACCGGAGAAAGTATACATCACCGGTGAATTTCGCAACTGGGATACCGCTCTGGATCAACCACAATGGGAACTCAAAAAAACCGGCGAACAATGGTTACTTACAATTAAGAATCAAAACTTTGACGTAGTTAATCAAAATAGCAAATTCAAGTTTAGAATAAATGAGGGGGACTGGATCGAACCGCCTTCAGATGCACCCAATCGTAAAGGAGGAGACCTGGTGTTTTTTCCCTCACCGGAGCCTTTGGAATTAAAAGCGGAGCTACGGAACGAAAATTTGATCTGGGCCGAAATACCAGGAGAAAGGCCACTTCTGCCTGAGTCTTACCTTATCACAGACGCGGACGGAAACCGCATTCCAGTGGCCGGTGTACTTCCCAACGAATCTCGTTCTACACTCATCAAACCTGCCATTCCTCTTGATAAAAAACGAGTGTATTTCTTAGAAATTCCTGATATGGGACTCAAAGCGCACTGTTCTTTTGATGGCTGGTTTCGGACTACTTATTCTACCAAAGAGCTAGGAGCGAACATAGCGAATGGCCGTACTACGATTCGCATATTTGCTCCACGAGCAGATTCTTTAAAAGTCTATTTGTATCAAGGTCCTAACGACCGGAACGCCTATCGCATCGAAAATTTGCAGCAGGATCAGGAAGGCGTTTGGGAAATTATTTTTGATGAAGATTTGCATGGAGTTTATTATGACTTCACTGTGCATGGTGCTCAAGAACCCAGCAATCATTTTTACGAAAGTAATCCAGTACACATAAATGATCCTTACGCCCGAGTCAGCAATGACACCTGGGGGAAGTGCCGTATCTGGCAAAAGACAAAGGCCGCTACCCCACTCCGCAAAGGACGGCCAGCACTGGAAGATGTTATCGCCTACGAGGTACATGTGCAGGACTTCACAGATCAGCTACCGGTAGCAGATGAGATAAAAGGTACCTTTCCAGCCATGATAAAGTCGGGACTAAAAAATCAAAAAGGCGAAAAAATTGGATTCGATCATATTGTTGATCTTGGTATCAATACCCTTCACCTGATGCCCGTTCAGGAATATTTACATTTTCCGACCGAGGACTGGCAAGCATCTTTTGCCAATGATCCATACATGATCGATCAGGGCATCAGTGAGGAAAATTATCAGTGGGGTTATCGAACCTCTTTTGCAATGGCCGTTGAATCCCGCTACCGAACCAAGGGAACGGAGCCCGGCACCGAACGGGAAGAGTTCAGAGATTTAGTGCAGGCATTTCACGACAAAGACATCGCAGTCATCATAGACATTGTGCCCAATCACACCGCTGAAAATATGGGTAGCAAAGACTGGTTCTTTAACTTCAACGGAATCGACAAACAGTATTACTATCGCACCAAAGACTTTGAACACATCGGCGCTTACGGCAACGAAGTCAAAACAGAAAACCGTCCGATGACGCAACGCTGGCTGATAGATCAGTGTCAGTACTATCTGGATGAATTTGGAATTGATGGTTTCCGAATTGACCTGGCCGGACAGATAGACGAGCAAACCTTAATTGCCCTGCGCCAAAAATTAGGACCAGATGTAATTATTTACGGCGAAGCATGGATTGGCTCCAACGACCCAGCCTATGAAGACAATCCGGACTGGGACTGGTACAAAGAAGATTCACCAATTACTTTTTTTCAGGATGATTCCCGCAATGCGTACAAAGGTCCGGTCTTTGAGTTGAAAGACAAGCTCAAGGACCGGGGTTGGGCCGGAGGTAAATTTAGCGAAAGAGAAAATGTGATGAAGGGCTTAGCCAACAAGTTTCCAGATGATAAAACGCCACTCAGTGGCATCAGCTATTTGGACATCCATGATAATTTCACACTAGCGGATCAATTTGGCGGAGACCAGTTCGATGGAAGAAAAAAAGTCGATCAGGATAATTATAAAATTGCCGTTACCTTATTGTACACGACACTGGGGCCGATCGTTACTCATGGCGGTTCAGAAATCATGCGCAGCAAAGCCCATGCGCCGCTCAAGGAAATCGTCAAAGAAACCAAAGCGGGTCATAAGGTCTACATGCACGGTTACAGAGACACTTATAACCATCGAACCGCCAATCAATTTGTCTGGAAACAAAAAGGCCAAATACCAAACGACTACAATCAAAATGACTACGATAATATGTACCGCTTTTGGCGAGGCATGAATAAATTTCGACTATCGGATCTTGGTAAAGTGTTTCGTCAGATGACTCCGGTAGCGGATGACTATTATCAGTTTATCACACCTGAGCAAGAATCTTTGTTGGGCTATTTTATTGATGACAAGGTATTGGTTTTGTTAAATGCTGGTGAGCAGGGAGGTCGGTTTGATGATATTTCATTGCCGGCAGGGAACTGGAAGCTTATTGCGAATACAGAGGCTGTTGATGTTGTAGCTGGGGTGAAGGATAAAGCGGAGTTGATGCAAATGAAAGGTGGGAAAAAAATCAGTGTGGAAGTGACTGGTACCTCGATTTATATTTGGGTGAAGGAGTGAGGAGGAGGTTACCAAAATGTAGTCGTTTCATTTACGATGTCTTGGCCAATAACGTTTTTTAATGCAAATCCCAAGTTCAAGTTCAATACGCTCAGATCCTAGGCTGCTAAAGATTTAGGTCAGATGGTAATTGAATTTGGATTTGATACTTGCTTCCTTATAGTGGTTAGTGTTCAAAGGAAGTTCATAAAAATAATAAAGCTATCGGCTAATCATTACAAAGTAACTTGGCATTTTATACGGAAAAATGCGAATGTTTTACCATTGTTTTACCAATTCAAAATAAAAATGCGTAACAAATTGATAAACAATAAGTTACGCACTAGGATGGTGATCCCGCCAGGACTCGAACCTGGAACCTGCTGCTTAGAAGGCAGCTGCTCTATCCAGTTGAGCTACGAGACCATACTGGAAGCTTTATCTCTAAAGCGACGCAAATTTACACTTTTTTCTAAAAGTTCCTATAAGTAATTTAGTAAAATAGTTCTAGATCTATTTATTTGCTAACATTGTGTGTTAAACTTGTAGCTTAAAGACCTATAAAAGGTCAGATTTCCCTCTGTCGTTTTAAACTCAAGTCTTTTCTCAACGTTTAATCATTCAGATACTTAAGCTCATCAACACTTTCACAATAAAAGACTTTCTACAACTATGAGTACAACTCCAACCTCCGTAAAAATCGAAGATTCCTGGAAAGCTGCACTAGCCCCAGAATTCAGCAAAGATTACTTCGCAGATATCAAAAACTTTCTGGTAACAGAGAAAAAGGCAGGTAAAAAAATCTATCCACCCGGACAACTGATTTTCAACGCGTTTAATTTAGTTCCCCTGTCAAAAGTAAAAATAGTCATCCTCGGTCAAGACCCTTACCACAACCCTGGCGAAGCAATGGGACTTAGCTTTTCCGTACCAAAGGACGTACGTGTTCCGCCCTCATTGAAAAATATTTATAAAGAAATGGTCAATGACATCAACTTTTCTGTTCCCAATCATGGAGATTTGACTGCATGGGCAAACGAAGGCGTCCTCCTCCTAAACGCTATGCTAACCGTGGAGCATAAAAAAGCAGGGTCACATCGAAAAATCGGTTGGCAAAAATTCACGGATGCTGTTATTCAAACCATATCGGACCAACGGGAAGGTATCGTCTTTATGCTCTGGGGGAATTTTGCAAAAGGAAAAAAAGTACTGATCGACACTAACAAACATCTCGTTCTTGAATCTGCACACCCTTCTCCTCTTGCTGGTAATGCTTTTCAAGGAAATAATCATTTCTCCAAGGCAAACAACTATCTACAAGAGCATGGGAAAGATACTGTAGACTGGTCTTTGTGATTTTATCGGATAGTAAACTCACTACTCAATCGGAAAGAATCAGAACATCATTCAGGATTGATCTAAACCACCTAACAATAAACTTACATAATCGACACAATCCTCACCCAACACAAATAACAATACATTTACATGAAAAACCACTACCCTTCTAAAGCATTATCCATTACAGCACTAATCACTATCGTCGTTCTATTCTTAGCCAATTCCAGTAATCCTCCAAACCGAAGAACAGGTGCCCCTGGCGACAACGGAACTTGCATCGGTTGTCACGGAGATTTGAATCCACAAGGCTTCACTGGCTTTGTAGATATTCTGAATTTTCCTTCCAATATAGAATCAGGGATAACTTATAACTTGACGGCCAGAGTAACCAACTCTAACGGAATAGCAGTCAGAGGAGGCTTTCAGGCAGTGGTTTTAAATGAAAGCGCAGGCAATACAAACGCAGGTGATATTACGATTCCAGTTGGAACGAATCCTTCTACCGTTACCAGCGCCGGAAGGGAATACGTAGAACACAATCCTGCAAAATTCTTCCCAGCCAGTACAGAAATCAGTTGGGATTTTGATTGGATCGCGCCAATGAATGCGACGCCAGGTGACGTCATAAAAATATATACTGCTGCTGTTATTGGAAATGGATCTGGTAGCTTGAACGACTTGGTTGTCTCCGCATCGTTCTCAGGGACAATGGCCGAGGGAGCTGATCCGCTGATGGTTCAGATCACTGATTCTGACCCAGTGAATTGCTTTGAGGGGATAAATGGCTCTGCTACTGCTATGGCTAACGATGGTACCTCACCTTATGAATTCGAATGGTCAAATGGAGAAGTTACTGCTTCAGCAACTATGCTTCCTGCTGGTAACCAAACGGTCACAGTTACAGATGCGATGGGGGCTACTGCCACAGCTTCGATAACTATTGGACAACCTGATGCTCCTATTTCTGCAACAGCAATGACGACTCCCGAAAGTGCAGTTGGTGCCATGAATGGATCTATTGATTTAAACACAATGGGCGGAACCCCAGGCTATACTTTTCTTTGGTCGAACGCAGCTACTACTGAAAGTATAAATAATCTTACAGCAGGCGAGTATTGCGTAACTATTACTGACACTAATAATTGCTCTATCGTTTCCTGTTTTCAAGTGGAACAAATCGCATGTGATCTTTCGCTTACCGGCTCAGTAAATCCTAATATTTGTGAAAACGATTGTAATGGCTCTATTGATATTATAATAGCTGGTGGAGATGGTAATTATACATTTGCATGGAGCAATAATGAAACGACAGAAGATCTAGAACAACTTTGTAATGGTACGTACTTCGTGACTATTACGGATGGAGCAAATTGTCAGATCGAAGGAAGCTTCGTACTATCAGGAGCAGAGCTGATGGTGAACGAAGCCGTTATGACCAACCCAACCTGTGTTGGTGCCTGTGATGGAAGTATAATCCTTAGCACTACTGGCGTCGGTCCTTTTGATTATGACTGGAGTGTAGACTTGCTGGACGGAATGTCCACAGTTAGCGGATTATGCACTGATGGTTATGATGTGACTGTCACAGATGGAAATGGATGTACGGAATTATTATGTTTTGAAATAAACGACCCTGATCCTCTGGGTATTGGTGTTAGTACTACGGCATCCTGCGCAAGCGAGTGTACTGGTACTCTAACTTATCAAGCTACTGGTGGGACAGCACCATACACCATTAATCTTACAGAGGAAGACCTTTGTCCAGGAACTTATAATGCGACATTGACAGATGCTAATGGTTGTTCTCTTCTATTCTCAGTCACCATAGATGAGCTTCCTGGTCCAACCTTCACCATACTTGATAGTGGAGATGATATGAACGGACAGAGTGATGGCTTTTTTGATATTTCTATTTCTGATGGAATTCCTCCCTTTACGTTTGATTGGGTTTTAAATGGAGGCTCTGTTTCCAATCTTATGGACCCTGACAATTTAGCTGCTGGTGATTACACGCTTATTGTTACAGATGATAATAATTGTCAATTTACTTTTACAGATGATTTGACAATAGGTAGTACGACAAGTACTTCTCAACAGTATGCACACGATGACATTTCGATATATCCAAATCCTGCAATTGATGTCGTGTACATATTGTTAGGAACTAAAGCACCAACAGTTATTTCTGTTTTTGACTTTTCTGGTAAAATGGTTCTAGAGCAATCGGACATGGAATCAAATGTTGCTAAACATACACTGGATGTTTCTGAATTGGCAGCAGGTGTTTATGCTTTTCGAGTGAAGCTTGGCGAGCGGGTGTTTGTGGAGCGGATTGTTGTAGAGAAGTAGTAATTTTTAGAAAAAAGCTCGCGCTGCGATTTAAAAATCGCGGTGCGAGTTCTTTTTTCTTAGTATACAATCTGGCCTTCCGAGGCCGATAAGAATTATCACCGCGATTCCTCGAAATCGCAGCGCGAACTTATCCTAGAAAACTTCGTGGTAGCTGTGGCAGAGCAATCAAAACAAAAATCCTATCTTCGCTCCACAAAATCCACAAATACAGTCCAGTGCAAAACCACTCTCTATTCATTGTCATCGAAGGTCTCGACGGCTCCGGCAAAACAACCGTTGCCCGACAGCTCGCTTATTTTCTACAGAACGTTCTAAGCAAAAAAGTAAAACTCACCTTTGAGCCAAACGACGCTTCCTGCGCAGGTTTATATATTCGAAAAGTACTAGAAAAGAAAATTACCAATTTCTCCCATGAAACGCTAGCGCTGGCTTTTGCTGCTAATCGTAGAGATCATGGAGACCGAGTCGTAAGCAAATGGCTGGAAGAAGGATCAGACAAAGTGGTCATCTGCGATAGGTACTATCTGTCTTCTCTAGTCTATCAATCAAATGATAACTTTTCAATGGCTGAAGTTATGCGACTAAATGCCAACGCACGTAAACCAGATCTGATTTTTTTCATGAATGTCAGCAATGAAGTGGTCCAACAACGAATGGATATTCGCAATAAACCAAAGGAATTATTTGAAGAGAATTTATCACAAACACGGAATAAGTTTTTACGTGGTATAGATTTTCTGAGAACTGAAAGAGCAGAGAATATTTTTGAGATTGATGCTAATGGAACTATCCCATCTGTGCTTTCACAAATGGCTAAAGTAATTTATGATTTGCACCCAGAGTGGCAAGACGAACGGTTATTGAACATTGAGGAGTACCCACTAAAAGCTGCTTTTTCTTTTGAGAAGACAGGTTCTTTTGATGGCACAATAAAAAAGCTACTACTCCCTACAACAGATCGTAACAATACTTCTACAAACCAAGAAAAGATAAAAATCAATTTTAGCAAACTAAGTTTCAACGAAAAGGGAAGCTTGTTTTTAAATCATCTTTCTGAAATCAATTATGAGGTAGGAGATCAAATTGCGGGTACAACTTCAACTGTTTTCAGTCTAAGCTATCCAATACCTGGAGGGCTGATTCAGAGAGGAGCGGCTTTATTAGTAGACGAAGAACAACGTTATGATTCTATTCTTAGCACTGTGTCAGAAATCAAACAGCTTCTTGATTTTATATTTGTATTTATACCTGGGCCAGAGGATTCTATCACGGAACACTTCGAACGTGAGGTCATTGTTAGAAAAAACAATCTGAGTGGCCTTTTCCCAAATATTAAGATTATTTCAGCGTCCGATTTACAGAAAATAGCCCTCGATTACCTTAGTCGATAAACAATGATGTTGGCGCCATTGCCTGCCACTAAGATATTCTCTCCACTTTTGTGTAATCGAATAATCTGGAAAGGAGTCGTTCCTGCGAGTGGGAAGTTTTTGAATTTCTTTCCTTTTGCGCTGTAAAGGAAGATTTGTTTTTTTGCTTTACACAAAGTTCCAATCATTGCTTTTGATTTCCCAGGAACTGCGACAGAGAAGAGCTCATCTATTTCGTTTTCCGTGTCGATACCAAAAGATTTACTAAACACATGTTCCTTATTATAGTAATAAGCTGCGAGATGACTCTTGCTGCTTACCGCAAAATCTTTCCGCTGATCGTCCAACATATCTGCGTAGGTAAATTGTACTTTTTCATTTGTCCCAACTTCCATATTCAGTTTGAAATAATCCCCTTCTACATTTACAACTCTTCCCGAACCTTCCTCTGTAATAGCTACTATCCTCGGAAATTCGTCAATGTCATCGAAAGCCGGTGGATCTATAAACTTCTCTGAAAACCGAATATCAGGAAATTGTTTATCCCCTGTTTTATCAAAAACCAACAACTTCCCCTTCGTATTTAATACCACTAAAAAATCTTTTCCCGCATGCTGAAAGTGGGAAAGAGGCTGCTCCACTCTTCGAATTCCCGACTTTGGCCAACCCTCCAAAGGGCGACCTGTTTTCTGAAAACCATATAACTTATTATTTCTACAGGCAACGAAAAAAGAGTAATCCTTCAAGCCATCAAAGTCTACCGCTAGCACTCCATTCGTAGCCTTGGTTCGTAATTTTATAGGGAAATTTCCTACATCTACCCCCGACTCATTGTAGAGATAAATACTCCCTGCCGTATTGAATAAGAAATTCGGTTGTTTATTTTTGTAATAATCAATAACCTGTATTTCAGACAGCATGGGACCATCTAGTGCTTTTTTCCAAAGTACTTCTCCCCCACTATTTAAGAGATAAATGGTATTGGTTTCATCTTGAACCAACACTTGAAACTGCTTACTATTTTTGTACTCAATGACTTTAGGTGTTCCAATTATTTCAGCAGCCAAACTCGTTCTCCAAAAAATACTGGTCCCTTTTTTTGTTTCTCCCTGCTGAGCAACAAAGCCATTTAATTCTCCTTTTTCATTAAGAATAAAATCAACAGGCGTATTATTCTTCACTATATCAAACTGCTTATTAAAGGCTGGTTCATATTCCTTTCTTAAATACGTGACTAACAATTGACGTGCATTGTCTGTATGAAAATGTGTCCACCATTTCGCATTGGAGTCTAATTTTGTAAAAGCATTTTGGTATGTAGGAGTATTGTTAAGTGTTTGTCCTGCGTTGTATTTATCAATCCATACTTCCAGTGCCTGTTGCGACTGAGCAGCGATCATGTATCCATTGATAAAGCTTACAAAAGGGTTTTTCAATTCAAAGCCTGGCCAAATATTCTTATGAAACAGATCGTCAGAAACAATTTGCCGAACGTTGTAAGTCATGTATTCATAAGCTTTCATCTCTCCTTCCGCTTGTGCCAATTTCTCCAAATAATGCTCACCTAAGTCTGCATCTTTGGCAGCTAAGACCAAGAAGTTCTCTGCATCTAAATTTATGCTATAGGGCTCTGTAGTCACCAAAGCGGCGTGGTTGCCTATCCATGGTTTGAAATATTTTTCTATAATTTCAATTGCATTGCTTGACTGGCTTGCACTCGAATTTTCCTTATAAGCATCCAACTCACTTATAGATAACCATTGTACAAGAGCAGTATTTCCAGGGAGAATCTCAGCCAAACTACTACGATCCGCAACTTTTTGTTTTTGAACTGACTTTAGCCAATTATCTACTCCGCTCAAAGGATAGCTCCCTTTCAGAGAAACACCATCATCTTCTAACAATACATTTACAGTAATTAATTCCTCCATGTCATAAAGCTCATCAATCCTCTTTTTTCCTTTTTTATTCAAAAATGGAAGTAGCGTCAATGGTAGGTTAGAAGGACGAATATACACTCTTAGAGACTCTGGAAGGCCTAATGTTTTTGGTGCCATGAAACCTTTGAAGAAAGGTTCTCGAACTACTTTCAGTTGATTGATAGCATCTTCAATCAGCAATGGATAACGCCCGATTAGCAACAGATTTCGGAAGCTAACAAAAGAAAAAGATTTACCGTTTTTTTGCTCTACTTTATAGACCAGTTCATTTTTGTAAGTTGTACTGGTGATTTTTAGATCAGGTAAAGTTGTCAACCATTGTTGAAAGTCAGTCGCTTCTGACTTCGATTTAGTTTCTAAAATAAAAAGAAAATTTACTGCATCCAGCCCTCCATTTTGCATCACGGAGAGTAGTGGTGTTTGTATTATTCTTTCATGTCGAATGCTGTCCTTTTTAAGAACATTCTCTAATAGTCCAAAGTCCCTTTTGTATTGTTGAAAAACGTATAGCTCCTTAAGTGATGCTAAATGTTTATTATCGTTTAATTCATCACGAAAACTTTGCAGACTTTTCATTTCAAAACAAACACCTGCGTTGGAAGGGATGGCTTCGATTCCACTAATAGGAAAGAACGGTAATCTAGAGATTGGATACGGCTTAAAAATCAATAGAAATATTGACAAACCAATGATAGAGATGATGATAATATTACGTAAGTTCAAATCTGTAGAAAGTTAGTGTTTCGAGGACGGGAATTTGATTTTTCACAATATAACACAAATAAAATTATGAGTAAAAATTACCTACGACTGGCTTTAGTATTCGCTATGCTGGCTGTAATATTGGGGGCTTTCGGCGCACATGCGTTGAAGAAAGTGCTTTCAGAATATCAGCTTGGGATTTATGAGACTGGTGTTCGATATCAATTCTATCATGCATTGGGAATGCTTGCCCCATTTGTTTTACGCGAGTATATCCCTGCTAAGTTTTGCAAATTCGCTTCCATATTTTTCACGATTGGCATATTATTGTTTTCGGGGTCACTGTATCTTTTAGCTTGTAGCGACATGATTGGTTTAGAGAACAAAAGTATTGTAGGGCCGCTGACGCCAATAGGAGGTGTATTTTTAATTTTGGGTTGGGGTAGTTTATTTTTTGGGACTTTTAGGAAATGAGCTGAGGTCTATTATCTTTGAGTATTACTAATCAACAAAATATAGCATATGATTTTTCTAAAACGATTAACCTTATTATTCTGCCTCTTATTTTTCGTAGGGACCACCGCATTCAGTCAAAACTCTTTTGGTTTTAAGTTAGGAACTAATTTCAGCAAATGGTCTGGGGATTTAGATGAAGCATTAGGATCATTAGATGATGAAGTTAAATATGCTTCAGGTCTCCACGCTGGCATGGCCTTCAATATAGCACTGAATAAAACAACCTTCTTTCAGCCTGAGATAAACTATATACAAAAAGGAATCAAAACTATATATGATTTTGGACAATCCACTGAGGAACAAGTAGTTAGATTTAACTATATCGAAATACCGATTTTAGTAAAAATATCTTTCCCCGTTTCGGAAAAAATAACTGTTTACGGAAATGCAGGGCCTGGTATTGGCTATGCTATAAATGCTACAGTCGTATATGATGATGAAGAGTACAAAGACGGGGCTATCATATTTTTTGATAATGATGACCTCGAATTCGAACGTACGGATTTGAGTTTACATATTGGAGGTGGGATTGATTTAAAAGCGGGGGTAGGAAGATTAGCAATTGATCTTAGATATATATACGGTCTATCTAATCTAAATTCAGGAGATGATGATTTCAGAATTAACAATCAGGGAATAGGAATAAATTTAATTTATAGCGTTCCTTTCAAACTTAGTGAAAGTGAATGATAAATTCTAATAGAAATTAAAAACCGGAAACATCTAAATGACGTTTCCGGTTTTTTAATATCAATTCTAGAATCGATCAAAGTCAACATCCTCTTCTTTACGCTTATTTCGATACCACAGAAAACCAATCAGACCAACCATAACATAAGGCATTGAAAACATCCAGAGAATTCCCTGATTCAAGCCCTTCCCTGCTGTTCCTCCATTTTCCAGATTACTTTCTGCCGCGATTTTACACATTGGACATTGCGCAATTGTTGGAGACGGGTTCACCATCACCAATGTAAAGCTGAGTAATATAGTAGCGATTATTTTCTGTATAATTTTCATTATTTCTTTTTTACAAAAATACAAAATCTCTGCCTCTGGTTCCAGTCACAACACCAATGGAGATGATTAATAACAATCAATTTACAATTTGCTGACGATTAATAATAAGGCTTCAGCATGAAGTAAACAATTGGGCCCGTCACTGCTACATACAACCAAATGGGGTACACCCAACGAGCCATTTTTTTATGTTTTTCATACTGCCCCGTGTACGCTCGAATAAAGGTAAAAAGGATAAAAGGAAATATGACTGCAGCGGATACGATATGTGTTATCAAAAAGAAAAAGTATACTTTTCGGATGAAGCCCTGCCCTTCATACAACGTTTCGTGTGTCGTAAAATGATAAGTTACATAGGAAGCCAGAAATAGAGCTGAACATAGAAGTGCAGCATAAATAGCATTTCTATGAGCATTTACATTTTTACTTTTAATAAAGTATAATGCAAAGAGCAGACAGATCGTCGTGAGGATATTAAGTCCTGCATGTATTGGTGGTAAGAAACTAAAATCAATACTCGTTGGTATTTTCAACGTGGGTATACGCATCGCTCCAGCCAATCCCAATACCGCAATACTAACAAATACGGCTGCTATATTTAGTTTTTTTGCTAATGCTAAATTCTCTTTCATAATGCTTATTTTCTTTGTGTTATTTTTCCGTTTCTCTGACCAGTTCAGGGTCATCATCTGTACGACTTGGGAGTAGCAGAGCCAGATGTTCTACCAATCTTCCCATCGCCTGATTGTCTTTGTAATCATAGTAATTTCTAATCATACCTTTTTTGTCAGCTATGACTAGATAAGGATATGTTTGAATTCCATCAGGCACCTCATCCATTTGTAACTGTTTTGTTTTTTCTCTAGTCTCAAAATCTTTTGGCCATCTGAAACCAAGCTTCAAGTGTTTATTTATTTCCTCCTGACCTCCTGTGAGAATGTAAAATTGCTCATCATCGGTTAGTTTATTGCGTTCAGCAAATGAGATGAGTTTATTTCTATCTTGCTCTGCATCTAGGCTATGAATTAGAAACAATACTTCATTTTTATCATTAAAAACCGCATGCAGTTTTTTAAGCTGAGCAGCCATTAGGTTGGCGTCTTTGTCGTCCAGAGAAGTGAAAGCATTTACGACTAACTTTTCCTCTAGCTTTTCTCTTGTAAGTTGCTGACCGTTGTGCGCAGCAAAACTAAAATCGGGAAGTTCACCATATTCATGCAGTTCGCCGATCATTAGTTTGAAAGAGTCATTACCGCCACTAGTGTAATAAACTGTTCCGAGGGGAAGAATAATGAGGACAAAAAAGAGAACACCGAATTGAGCGAGGCGTTTGCCTTTGGAAGTTGGAGTAACTGCTGTTAGTTCTGTCATGTCTTTCTGGAGTTCGATATTTAAAGTTATAAACAACTGTATAAATTGCTTGATTTGGACAGTAATGTAACAACTCGATATTGATAAAGTTGGTGAATTCTACCTAAACAAAAAGGATTTGACAAGCGCCAAATCCTTTTTGTTTTTAGTATTTAAAATCTAAAAGTTCTAGTGCCCGTGAGATTTATCACCATCGTGGTGGGCATCTTCCAACTTTATGCTTTTATCTAATTTAGGTGTTACTACAGTTTCTGCTTCTACAGCATTCTTTTCAAGTACTTTTGTACGATTTCCTTTCCAAGCGTTTCCTTCGTAGAAGAAAGCAATGATTGCCCATACTAAAAGTAGCATAGGGAGCAATACTGTTAATCTAAGACTTTTCACTTCGTGGCCCATGTGCATAAATTCGTAAACGATGAAGTAGGCCTTATATATAGACAGTGCGATTAGAGCAAATCCGACGATTCCTAAAATCACGCTCATACCTTCTGGATTAAAACCCAGATGACCTTTCCCAAAAAGAGAAACAAAAACTTCCAGCAAGGTAACTCCTGCCAATAACAACATACCTTTATAAACCGCTTTTATTGACTTTTCGTAAACATCCGTTTTAGGAAGGACTTCGAAGTGCTGATTGCTATCTGAATGATTTGCCATTTTATATTTCTTTTACTTTTTTTAATGATGAAATTGCTTGACTGTCCTTAATTAGAGTAGGTAAAATACTAAGAATACAAATACCCAAACTAAATCTACAAAGTGCCAATACAGTCCAATCTTCTCTACCATCTCATATCCATTTCGACGCTTGGCGTATAATCCACTAGCAGAATTCAGCAATATAATCAATAGGAATACGACTCCAGATAATACGTGAAATCCGTGAAATCCTGTAATAAAGAAAAACAATGCTCCAAAGGCTTTTGGTCCAAATGCTTGTTCTTTAGTTACACCAGCATCTGTTTGATAAGGTAGTTGAGCGTAGTGCCCATCATGATAGTGTATCAAGTAAGAGTCACCTGCTTCGAAGCGATCTCCTTTTTCAATACCATGACCATCTCCAGCTAAGTAAGTTCCAGATTCGACATGTGTTCCGAAAGGATTTGTCGTTACGGACATATGCTCTGTTCCAATTAGATTGGTCCACTCCCAAGCTTGACAGCCTAAGAATCCAGCACCACCAAGTACAGTTAATAGCATCCAGAAGACGACACCTCTTTTGTTTTCTCGCTTTCCTTCCTGAACGGCCCGAACCATTGTTACCGAGCTAATGATCAGTAAGAACGACATAAAGGTTACGAAGATCAGCGGTAAGCCAGTCTCATGTCCTAAGCCAAGATTATTGAAAGGAGCAGTTTGAAATACGAAGTCAGGTACTGGCCAAGTAGGGCTGCTGAAACGCAACGTACCGTAAGCTATCAGGAAGCCGGCAAAGGTAAAGGCATCCGAAAGGAGGAAATACCACATCATCAGTTTTCCATAACTTGCTTCCATTGGTGGTTTTCCACCAGACCAGTCTTCTACACCGTGATGTCCGTGTGCCGTATCGTGAGCGGTTGTATCTGTCGCCATTTTGTATAAATTGGTTTTAGAAAAAATTCTTGTTTAAGTATATTCACTTAATAGCGCAAAAGTAATCAATTCGCTATTTCTTTCTATGAAGTTGATTAATAATTCAGTGAACAACTTCTTCTATGTTTCGTTTTTGTTTTGAATTCGACTCTTGCGAAATATTTTGCCCTGACTTTATTAAGCCTATTCTTTTAAACGATCTAAGAATAAGTAAAAAAGATCAATAGGTAGATCCATAAGAATCCTACAAAGTGCCAGTAGACTAATGAAATTCTAAAGCGCAACAATCGCGCAGGCGTTACATAATAGTCTAGCCCAAATGCATGTACTAAAGCAACTAGTAATACACCGATCCCCCCGATGACATGCGCTGCATGAACAATGGAGAGTACGTATACGAAAGAGCCTGATGGATTTCCATTAATATAAACTCCCATCTCCATCATCGACATCCATCCTTCATATTGCAGATAGACAAAAGCAATTCCTAATAAAAATGCTAATGTTAAAGTAATTCGATATAGACTACCTTTTCCATTTTTGAAAAAGCTATAAGATGATTGTAATAATACAGAACTGACGATCATTGCTCCTGCGCTATAATAGAATACAGAAGGCAAAACGAACTCCAACCAGTTTCCAGCAGCCTGACGAACGACATAAGCACTCGTAAACCCTGCAAACATCATCAGAATACTACCACAAGCAATCCACATCGCAAATTCCTTTGGATGTATCTTATTTCGATATTTTTTTTCTCTGAAAGCAGCCACAGATTGATTCATTGCTGTCTTAAATTTTATCTAAAAATAATACGATCAGAGAAATCGGCAAATAAGCAAAAGAACAAAACATTACTTTTCGCGCCGCTTCTCTACTACACTCTTTATATAATCGCCAGGAGTAAAAAGCATATAGGCTACCCATTCCTAACAATACAATTGCAGAAAGCAATCCAGTCATTCCCATGAGGTATGGCATTAGGCTCACTACAATTAATAACAATGCAAATACAAATGATTGAAAGCCAGTGTTACTATCTCGGTCTCCTGTCCCAGAAGGCAATAGATAAAATCCAGCTCTAGTATAATCTTCATGTGCTAACCAGGCGATAGCCCAAAAATGTGGAAACTGCCACATGAATTGAATACCAAACAAAACCAATGCAAAAGCTGTAATCTCTCCTTGCATAGCAGTACATCCGATCAACACAGGAAGCGCTCCTGGAATTGCTCCGATGAATACAGCCATAGGCGAAACTCGCTTCATTGGTGTATATAAAAAAGAATAGCTAATCAGTGCGACCATCCCCAATGTTGCTGTCCAAGGGTTGAAGAGTGCTAGAAATACAATTCCGATTAAACTCATAAACCCTGCAGCCATTACTGCCTCAGAGCTTTCCATTCGGTTAGCTGCTAGTGGTCTGTTTTCTGTACGAGTCATTAAGCGATCGTACTGCTTTTCTAGAACTTGATTCAGCGCGTTAGCCGCTCCAGTTACTAAAAACCCTCCCATAGCTAGAAACATAACTGCGGTCCAGGAGACTGCTCCAGGGGCTACGATTAAGTAAGCCATCACCGCGGAGAATACCACTAGTAGATTCAACTTGAATTTCACCAGTGTTTGGTAATCCTTTACTTTTTGTGAAAAAGCAGAAGTTATGTTTACCTGAGCTGTCTTAATATTTCGCACAATTATTCTAATTAGCTTTTTAACTAATGCTCATTTCCTTCATCCAATTCTCCTTCACGCATAGGTACGATCTGAGGAATAAATTCTACACCATCTTTACCATAATCGTATGCCCATCTGTGAACTGTTGGTAATTTACCAGGCCAGTTCCCGTGTCCTGCATTTACAGGTGTTGTCCATTCCAGAGTGGTTGCACCCCAAGGATTCTTAGTTGTCATCTTCTTGCCTTTCCAGATACTGTAGAAAAAGTTGATTACAAATAGAACTTGTAATCCAAATACGATAGCAGCAGCAATGGTCATAAACTGATTCATTCCAGTGAATTGCGCAAAAGCATCAAATGTATCGAAACGATAGTAACGTCTTGGTACACCAGCCAGCCCTAAATAGTGCATTGGCCAGAATATCGCGTAAGCTCCGATCAATGTTCCCCAGAAGTGAATCTGTCCTAATGTTTCATTCATGAATCGACCATACATTTTAGGGAACCAGTTGTAAATACCTGCAAACATTCCGAAGAAGGCCGCAATACCCATTACAATATGGAAGTGAGCTACAACGAAGTAAGTATCGTGCATCTGAATATCAATAGCAGAGTTTCCTAGGAAAATACCTGTCAGACCTCCAGAGATAAACATCGATACAAAACCGATGGCAAACAAACTCGCAGAATTAAAGCGAATGTTACCACCATATAATGTAGTAATCCAGTTGAATACTTTTACCGCAGACGGTACTGCAATAATCAAAGTAAAGACTACGAAGAAGTTAGAGATGAATGGATTCACACCTGACATAAACATATGGTGTGCCCATACGATAAAGGATAAAAATCCAATAGCAAGAATGGAGTAAACCATAGCTCGGTAACCGAAGATCGGTTTACGACAGTGTACAGCCAATACCTCTGATACAAGTCCCATCGCAGGTAGAATAATAATGTATACCTCAGGGTGACCTAAGAACCAGAACAAGTGCTGGTACAAAATCGGGCTACCACCTACGTGATCTAGAGCTTGTCCTCCAATATAGATTTCACTTAAGTAAAAACTAGTTCCTAAACCTCTATCACAAAGCATCAATAAGAAAGCAGATACTAATACAGGAAAGGATAATAATCCTAAAATTGCAGTTACAAAGAACGCCCAGATCGTCAGAGGCATACGCCACATTGACATCCCTTTAGTTCGTAAATTCAATACTGTTGTGATGTAGTTGATACCTCCAAGTAGTACAGAAACTACGAAGAATACCAAACTCATCGTCCACATAGTCATACCGGCTCCCGAACCTGAAGAGGCCTGAGGCAATGCAGACAGCGGTGGATATCCCGTCCAACCTCCCGAAAAGGGTCCAGTACTTAAGAACAGTGATGCTAACAATACCATTCCTGCTAAAAAGAAGAACCAGTAAGAGAGCATATTAAGCAATGGAGAGGCCATATCACGCGCTCCAAGTTGCAATGGAATTAGAAGATTACTAAAGGTACCCGACAGACCGGCTGTGAGTACAAAGAAGACCAGTATGGTTCCGTGCATTGTCACCAGTGCGTAATAGAACTGTGGATCGAGTGTTCCAATTCCTGCGTCATTTACCATGATCCATTTACCAAGCAATGGTCTTAACCAAGCCATGTCTTCCTCTGGAAAACCTAGTTGTAAACGGAAAACGATAGACATCGCGGCACCAATTAATGCCCACATCATCCCTGTGATAAGGAATTGTTTGGCAATCATTTTATGATCTTGGCTGAATATGTACTTGGTTATAAAACCAGATTGGTACTTATCACCATGATGGTGGTCATGAAAATGATCGTCAAAGCCTTGCTCCTTAATCAGTAAATCCTCGTCGTATTGTATGACATTATTAACCATGAATAAAAATTTTTGGTTGAATATTTATTTTAAAACTAACGTGCTTCACTCAAAACCTAAAGACCATGAAGGCCTTACGTAAGCACATTGTTATTTTGTCAAAATCTTAAACTCTGTTCTTCTGTTTGTCGCTCTTCCTTCTGCGGTACTGTTGTCTTCCAATGGTTGTGTTGCTCCATAACCTACTGCTGACATTCTACTGGCAGATACTCCTTTTTGAGATAACCATTGGTAAACAGACTGCGCTCTTCCGTTAGAAAGATTCATATTCATTTCAGCCTCTCCTACATTATCAGTGTGTCCTGCAACTTCTATGGTCATATTTGGATTGTCGGTCATTGCTTTCAGGAGATCACCTAATTCATACTTTGAATCTGGCGTTAACTGAGCAGACCCAGTTTGATAATTTACATAATCAAATCTCAAGACACGATCTTCTGGTTTTTCTTTGGCCAGTGCTTCCGCTAAACGATTACGGAATGCCTTCGAGCGGCTTCTGATCTCTGCATCTATTAACTGACCTTTGAAAGGATCTTCATCTGTATTCCTCACATTACCTAGGTAATAAGAATTCTGTTCCGCCATCCATTCTAACCATTCTTCTTCGGAGACAACCTCTATGTATCTTCTCATACTATAGTGACCTTTTCCGCAAAGCTCTGCACAGGCCAATTCAAAGTTGAATGCTTCCCAACGCTTCGGTCCATCTGGCTCCTCTTCATCAGCAGGCAGGTGCCATTCTGGGTATAGTGGATTTTCTTCTGCATCAAGAGCACCTAAATTCTCTCTGTACTCCTCAGTCGTAATTGCAGGTGTAAATTTGAAGTACGTTGGAAGCCCTGGTATTGCATCCATCTTTACACGAAAGTGTGGTAAATCAAAATTGTGCAATACGTCTTTCGCAGTGATACGAACACGTACTTGTTTTCCTAGAGGTAATTTTATGACCTCACCTGCTGCTGAACTAATCACGTCATCATGTGACTTTGGATCTGTCCAGTCCATTCCCAGTTCATTAGTCGGGCCAATATTTTTGAAATATTTTGTACCTAACTTATTATCCTCTCCAGGGTAGCGCATAATCCATCCAAACTGTTGGCCGGTAGCTTCTATTTCTATGAATGGATCTTCTGTATCTGCCATTACCGTATTCCAAGCAACAAGTCCCTGAATAACTAGGTAGCACATTACTACTGCTGGTATTACTGTCCAAATTACTTCCAGTTTTGTATCATGAGCTAAGAACTTGGCTACACGCCCTTTCTTACCACTATATTTATAAGCGAAGTAGAAAAGGAAAACGTGTGTGATAACGAACACGATTCCTGTAAAGAACAATGTCGTGTTGAAAAGTGAATCCAATTCTCCTCCATGTTCAGAAGCCGCCTGATGCGGTCCATACCATAGAATACTTGGTGCATAAAAAACAGAGGTAGCTACACATCCAATCAGAAATGTTACAAGAAAGAAGATAGACATCTTTGCGTTGAAAGCATTACGACTAGCCTGCATTGCTTCTTCTCCTCTTATTGCTCCCGCCAATTCGGATACCTTTCCGACTTGAACCACAACAATGGCTATAAGTATCAAACACAGTAAAATCATTAATCCTGTCATCAGAAATATATTTTATTAATTTAACGGCAAGGCCGTATTTGAGTTTTTAATTTTTAGCAAAAAATAGGCTTGTTTTGCAACCTTATTTTTTTTGTTGAATCATTTGAATTTTAGTGCAATCAAGCACCAACAAAAAAAAAATCTTACACATGGTGGTGTAAACTTTCCGCTAAATAAGGATCGTTTTTAGGAGTCAATGAAGCCTTAGACATATAGTGGAAAGCCACGTAAATGAATAGTGCAAGGAAACCTAAGAAAGCTCCCAGCTCTAATAAACCAGGGATATGGAAACCCATTCCAAAAGTATCAACTGCATGCTCTACTGCACCATGTCCAGCGTCTGCTAAATGGTGCCCTGCGTCATGACCTGCTTCTGCAGAATGATCTCCTCCTCCATGTCCACCACTGTAGTTCGTGACGATAGATGGCTTGATCAAATAGAAGAAATCCCACCAGTGTCCAAATAGACAAATGATTGATGTAAATACTAATGTACCATACTTACGCTTTGTACTGTTTCTCATCAAAATAAGGAATGGCAATACAAAATTGAGTACTAAGTTTCCAAAGAACAATACGGTATAGTGGTGTCTTCTCAACTGATAGTAACCAGTCTCCTCTCCTACGTTTCCGTACCAAATCAACATGAATTGTGAGAACCAGCAGTAAGTCCAGAAAATGGAAAATCCGAACATGTACTTACCCAAATCGTGTAAGTGCTCAGAAGTAACTTCTGGGAAATAGCCTTTGCTCTTCATGTATATTAACATCAGAATTGTAACTGCACAGAAGGATACAAACCAACTTGCTGTTACATACCATGCAAAGAGTGTACTGTACCAGTGTGCATCAACAGACATGATCCATTGCCAGATCATTGCTGCACTTGAAAATGCTGCTATTGGAAGTAAGATCGCAGATACAACACGCATTTTATCATGGTGTCTGAAGTCAGATCCGCCCTCAGCATCTTCAGCTAAAGACAGACTACGCAATTTGCGACTGAATCCATACCAGGTTCCAACGATGATAATTGTACCGAAGGTGAACCAATATTTATTTAAGAATGCAGATTTACCTGCGAGTAATTCGTCACTGGCAACGGCTGCTTCATCTGCCCAATGGTAAAGGTGATGAAGGTGTCCCCATATTCCTCCTGCGACTACGCAGAGTAATATCAAACCAACCAATAAGAACTGAGAATAAGCTTCCCACACTCTCTTGAACTGAACATGCCAACCAGCATAAGCAGTAATGAAAGCTGCCAAGACAAACATGGCAATGAAAGCGATCCCGGTAAAAAATACCGAGTTGTGGAGAAAGTTACTCCAAAATCGAGCATTCCCGTGTTCTCCAAATCCGCTCAGTGCCATGCAGATAATACCTAGCACCATAAAGCCGATTAGAGTCGTTTTTTCTTTTCCTTCAAAAGTAAACTGATTCATTATTTTCTATATTCAGTTAGAATAATATTGTTTAAAGTGTCTTTCGTTTCTGAGATGATTAGTGACTGTCGCCATGGTCGCCACTGTGGTCATCATGGTCATGAGCTCCTCCATCTGAGTGGGAGCCTTGTTCTGTGTCTATAGCTGGTGATTCTGGTCCACTAATTTTTTCCGCCATTTGCTTAGCCATTGAAGCTGGTCGATCATAAGCGGTATTAGTTAATGTATTTGCAGCAGCAGAATACTCTAGACCTTTTTCCTTAGCCATCAAAGCATGGATATAGTGAATGATGTTCCATCTTTCTTCATAAGAAGATTTATCTGCGTAACCACCCATTACATTTTTACCATACATGATTGCGTGGTAGAAACGTCCATTCGTAGAATTGTAGAAAGTATCTAACAAGAAGTTTGCAGGAGCAGCAGGGTATGCAGCCGCTGTATTCTTTTCATCTACAAGCCAGCCGTTTCCGTCTCCTTTGTTTCCATGGCAGATGCCACACTGAATTTCATAAAGTGCTTTTCCCTTTGCTAAACCAGTTTCTGTGATTGGAAATGGATTACTTAGTATTTCAGCAACAGCTCTTGAACGCTCTGCATCTGTATCTTCATAGTAATAAGGTACCGAGCCGTTAGGTGTTATGGCCTTAGCATTTATAGTAGCTGTTCCGTTAATATGTGCAGCGTCTTCCTTTGAACCGTAAGTGTAACCTGCATAACCACGAGGAATAGTTCCTTCTACAGGCAACTTAGGCATTGCCATTTCCTTACGATCTACGACACTGTTGTCCCAAACATTATAATCATAATTCGTATAGATATTCGATTCGTAAGCTACAGAGTGCCCCATATCAGGCATGTACTCAGTACCTGGGTCGTTCCCGTCTGCGTTACCGCAGGAACTAAAAACCACGGCAATTGCCAAGAGGTAGAAAAAGAATTTTGATGTATTCATCATTTTTTTGATTTGCTTTTTATAGCGAATAATTGGAGCTTTCTAAAAGCCGCATTTAATCATTCTTATAATTGTAGTTGTGATCAAAGGTCGATTACAACTATATCATTTTCGTATTAACTTCAGAAGCACCCGTTGTCTGGAAGAAGCTTCTCAATTTGTTAACCTGATCACTTGAATATCCATTGGTATTGAAAGCAATACAGAATTTATCATCTGTAATTCTATCGTCCAAAACAGGATTGGTAACACCTGGCGCCAAACCACAAACAGTATAGAATGCGACTACCATTCCGATAGCGGAAAATAGTACTGTCAGCTCAAATGTGATTGGAATGAAAGAAGGTACAGACCAGTATGGCTTACCACCAAAGATGATCGGCCAGTCTCTTGTAAATACCCAAGTCATAAAACCGAAGGCAGTCAGAGTTCCCAGTGCTCCGAAAACGAAACCTGCTTGGTGCAGACGAGATTCTGCTAGACCCAATAGCGGGTCCAAACCATGAACTGGAAATGGAGTAAATACATCCATGATGTCAAGGTGGTCTGAGTTTGCCTGCTTAACGGCTTCCAACAGATCCGTCTCATCATCATACAAGCCAAATAAAACTTCTTTATGTTGCTGTTTCATTCTTAGTTGCTTTTTAAATTTTTGGTTTCGTCAAATTTGTTTTGATCGATTATAATATCGTCTTCTTAGTGAGCTGCTTCGTTGTGCTCGCTAGCATGTGATTCGTGTGCAGTAGCATTTGGTCCTACATATTGATCACCACCTGATTTCAAGATAGACTTGATCTCTGCTATCGCAACCACAGGAGCTACTCTTACGAAAATTAAGTATAGCGTAAAGAAGATTCCTAATGTTCCTAAATAGATTCCGATTTCTACCCATGTTGGAGAATAGTAACTCCAGTTTGAAGGCAAGTAATCACGCGCTAATGTTGTTGCGATAATTACGAATCGCTCGAACCACATCCCAATGTTGATGAAAATCGACATGAAGAAAGTGAAGGATATACTTCTTCTAAGTTTACGACTCCAGAAAAACTGTGGAGAGATTACGTTACAAAGCATCATTCCAAAGTATGACCACCAGTATGGTCCCAAGGCTCTGTTGTAGAAAGCAAATTGCTCATACACATAACCGGAGTACCAAGCGATAAATAGCTCTGTCAAATAAGCCACACCAACA
Source organism: Saprospiraceae bacterium (assembly GCA_045105695.1). GTDB lineage: Bacteria > Bacteroidota > Bacteroidia > Chitinophagales > Saprospiraceae > CALGLS01. The sequence continues at coordinate 39,967 of JBGCDT010000345.1, forward strand.
ATAGAACCTGTTAGTAGGATTACCTTATTCATTGATTCAACGTGCTCTATAGTAATGTAATCTTGTAGATTTAGAATCTTTCTCGTAATGATCATCAACGTCAGTACCATCGCAAATCCTGAGAAGATCGCCCCTGCTACGAAGTATGGAGGGAAGATCGTGGTATGCCATCCTGGAATTACAGAAGTGGCGAAATCAAAACTTACAATCGTATGTACAGATAGTACCAATGGAGTTGCAATACCTGCGAGTACTAAAGAAAGGTATTCCCATCTTTGCCAGTGCTTCGCAGAACCAGTCCATCCAAAAGAAAGGAAGTTGTAAATCTTCTTACGGATTCCCTTCGCACGGTCTCTTACAGTTGCAAAATCAGGAACCAAACCAGTATACCAGAATAATAGGGATACGGTAAAGTAAGTGGAGATTGCAAAAAGATCCCAGAGGAGTGGTGAGTTGAAGTTCACCCAAAGTGGCCCTCTTGTATTTGGATATGGGAAAAAGTAGAATACGACCCATGCTCGTCCTACGTGAATCCCTGGGAAAAGAGCAGCACATAATACGGCGAAAATAGTCATCGCCTCTGCTGCACGGTTTACTCCTGTTCTCCATTTTTGACGGAAGAGTAAAAGGATCGCTGAGATCAATGTTCCTGCGTGTCCGATACCGATCCACCATACGAAATTGGTAATATCCCATCCCCATCCAACGGTTCTGTTCAAGTCCCAGGCTCCAATTCCAAACCAAATCGTCCAGGCGATACAAAACACACCTAATGACAAAAAGGCAATAGAGATCATAAAGGCGATGACCCACGACGCACTTGGCGTACGCTCGGTAGGTGCACACAAATCCTCTGTGATCTGGTGATAGGTTTTGTTCCCTGTGATCAGGGGGTTTCTAATTTTACTTACAACTGCACTCATAAGGAATTTTATTTTTAGTTAGTGCTGACCTAGTTTAAACCAAGTCCGTTTTTCGTTTTTAATTCTGTAAGATTATTGTTCGCTATTATGCGTCCAGACTGTTATCTCTGTTGTGAATCTTAGCAGTGTAGTAGACAGAAGACTGTGTGTTCACCTCTTCTAACATTCTGTACACGAGTGGTGAATGAACATGCTTATTGAAATCTCCGTCTTTATTATTCTGGTCTCCGAATACGATAGCTCCAGTTGGGCAGGCCGTTTGACAAGCAGTCTTCACATCTGCATCTCTTAGCTTACGCATTTCTGCTTTAGCTGTTAATTTACCAGTCTGGATACGCTGTACACAGAAGCTACATTTTTCGATGACTCCTCTTGCACGAACAGTTACGTCAGGGTTAAGAACCATACGAGTCAGGTTATCTGCTCCGAATGCAATCTCTTCACCGTTAACCTTTGGCTGGTTTGCAGGGAATAAATCTGCAGTTGTGTAATCCAACCAGTTGAAACGTCTCACTTTGTAAGGACAGTTGTTCGCACAGTATCTAGTACCTACACATCTGTTGTAAGCCATCTGGTTCAAACCTTCCGAACTGTGGTTCGTTGCTGCTACT
>JBGCDT010000346.1:0-10833 GCA_045105695.1 Saprospiraceae bacterium
ATTTCCAAAGGTAATGTTGTTTATTATGCTATCATCAAAAAGAAAAACTTCCTGAGGAACATAAGCCAGCTGTTGCTGCCAGCTCTTCTTGTTGGACTTCGTAAGCTGAATTCCGTCTAGTTTAATGGCTCCCTTACTAGGGTCTAGCAAACCAACGATAAGGTCGACCAGTGTTGTTTTTCCAGAACCAGTTGACCCAATAAAAGCGATCGTTTGTCCTTTTGCAATGGAGATGCTTAGATCATCGATGACTTTTTCTTCTGAATTTTCATAGGAGAATTGAAGCATACTTAGTTCCAGTGAATCCTGAAATGGTAACCTCTCTTTGGAGGGTTGTGTCAGTGGAAGGGGGGATGACAATTGTAAGTCCTGATGTAGTTTGTTGACTATTGGAAAATTGTAACGAAGTTTTGCAACAGAAGAAAATATTTTTTGAAGGGCAGGTAGTAAGCGATATCCTGCAACAGCATAAAGGCTTAACCTGGGAATAGTAGACTGAATATTTCCACTACTTATATAAAGGTACATGGTGATTCCTAGGATACTTCCAAAGGCTAAAAATTCCAAAACACTTTTTGGTGCAGCGAGAAAAAGATTGTAGGTCGGTTGTATGGAACAAAATTCTTTGGAAGCATATTCATAACGATCGTAAAAATAATCTTGCTTGTTTTGGACCTTTATGGTTTTGATTCCATCAAATAATTCTTTGAGGCTCTTAAATCGGAGCTTGTTCATTTCCAATCTGTATTTTCCTATTTTTTTCAGATGGTTTTTCTGTGAAAGGTAAATCAAGAGGTAAGCGGAACCCAGGCATCCGAACATTACCAAGGCTACCTTAAGATCTACCATCATAAGCATCATGAAAATAAATGCAGAAACAAATATCCTTGAGACTAATTCTATGATAGGTACAATGATTCCGCCGGTCAGGCTTCCCACTTCTACAGTTATGTAAGCTTGTAAGGAAGAGGTATTCGTCTTTAGATAAAAATCGTAAGGCTTGTTGAGGTAGTTTCTCAGGAGCCGGATACTTAGATTATGAGCAATGTCCCACGAAAATTTATATTGTAAGTATATTGTTAGAATATTGAAGGCATTGGTAATACCGATGAGAATAATGATAGAAACGCCGCTATAGATCAGCATTTCTCTTGGACTACTAAAATTGGCGAATTCGTAGGCGGCGGTCAACCAACTGCTTTTTTGGATGGCGTCAGGTTCTGCCATGAGCTGCATGAAAGGGAGTATGGAAGCGACTCCGATGACTTCCAGGAATCCCATTGTGAGGACAGCGAGGAAGAGCCAGACAAGTTTGAATTTCTCCTGGCGGCTGAAGATGTTGAGTAGTTTTCTGATTGTATTCGTTTGTTTAAGTTTCTATTGGAAAAGAAAAAATACTGTTTAAGTACTTCTTGTTTTATCGCTCGATTCGAACTTTTTTCCAAATGTAAATATAGCAGAACAATGTTTATTTAAAGAAGAATAATTAATTTTCGGTCTCGTAAGTTCTTCTTTGCTTTTCAGCTTGCATTATTATTTACGTGGATATATTAGTTTTGGGTTTTTCTGATGCAAAAAATAATGACCTGGTATATTAAGAAGTGTTTATGATATTAATGCGCTATTTTTTCTGAGAAGAAGATGAAAGGTTAGTGATGTAGTAATTGTAACTTTGATAGAAGCAATTAAATTATTACTCCCATCGAAATCCAACAGCGTTCATACATACGTATCTAGAGAAACAGTAGATTGCTTAACTATCCCATAATTTTATCATAGCTTTCTAGAACTAAGATTACCTACTTACAGTCTGGTAAAAATATTTTGCATTCTGTAATTCGTAAGGTGATATATAAACTACCCAATAATAATTAACCATAACCAACAAACAAAACCTAAAACATGAAACCATTCTACTCCCTTTTTATCTTTTTGCTTGGCATATCTTCTGCTTCTGCACAAAGTCTTAGTGGCTTAATAGTAGACGACTCGAATGATCCAGTAGTAGCTGCGTATGTGACCCATAGCCAAAGTGAGGCCCACACTCACTCCAACGAACTGGGACACTTCATGTTAAAAGAAGTTTCTGTTGGCGACACCATCTACGTTAATCTCCTTGGTTACAAAACCTTTAGTTACGTAATTGATGATTTATCAAAAGAAGTGAAAATCGAGTTGACCGAATCGATCTTCGATCTTGGCGAAGTCGTAGTTGGTCAAAACAATAAACGTGTAAACGTTGTCGCAGCGATAGACGTTAATACGTCTCCTGTGAAATCCTCTCAAGAAATTCTACGTAAAGTGCCTGGCCTTTTCATCGGACAACATGCCGGAGGTGGAAAAGCAGAACAAATATTTTTGCGAGGTTTTGACATTGATCACGGTACTGATGTAGGGATCAGTGTAGATGGAATGCCTGTAAACATGGTGTCGCATGCTCATGGTCAGGGTTATGCAGACTTACACTTCATCATCCCTGAAGCAATCGAACAAGTAGATTATGGCAAAGGACCTTATTATGCAGATAAAGGTAATTTTACTACCGCAGGTTATGTCGCTTTTAAAACCAAAGACAAACTTGAAAATTCTATGATTAGCCTCGAAGGAGGACGCTTCAATTTTATGCGTGCTGTAGGAATGTTGAAACTAATAGATACTGAAAACCACAATCTCTATGTGGCTTCAGAATATATGTTGTCAGACGGACCATTTGAGTCTTCGCAAAACTTTGTGAGAAACAATTTGATGCTGAAATACAGTGGAGACATTGGTAATAATACACGTCTTTCTGTCGTCGCTTCACATTTTAAAAGCAAATGGGATGCCTCTGGTCAAATCCCCCAACGGCTTGTAGATCAAGGTGTTATTTCTCGTTTCGGAGCTGTAGATGATACGGAAGGAGGTGAAACGGGTAGAACCAATCTAGCCATTAACTTCACCAAACCCATCAATGATAACTCTTTCATAAAAAGTAATTTCTATTACTCCCTTTATGACTTTGAACTGTTTTCCAACTTTACTTTTTTCCTGAATGATCCTGAAAATGGAGATCAAATTCGACAAAAAGAAGATCGTCAAATCTTTGGTTTTGAAAGCTCTTGGAACCACACTTCCTTTTTCAAAAAAATGGATTTAGATGTTGAGCTAGGTGTTGGACTAAGGGCCGATCAGGTCGAAAATGTTGGCTTGTCTAGTACACTAAATCGTAAGCAAACAATCACACAGTATCAGCTAGGAGATGTGGATGAGAAGAACCTCTATGCTTTTGCAAATACTGAATTTGATATTGGACCTTTATCTATTCAACCAGCGGTCAGATTGGATTACTTCCGATTTAACTATGTAGATGAACTTGCAACACTTTATGATAATCAATTTCAAGACCGAGCAATCGTAAGTCCTAAATTCAATATCATTTACAACCTCAATAAGAAAGTACAGTTATTCCTGAAAACAGGAGTAGGCTTCCATTCTAACGATACCCGTGTCGTCCTTGATGATAATGCTACCAAAGAATCCATTATCCCAGCAGCTTACGGAGCAGACCTTGGCGTCTTCCTAAAGCCATTCCCTAGAGTGTTTACCAATATCAGCTTATGGTATCTTGAACTAGAACAGGAATTTGTGTATGTCGGAGATGCAGGGGTAGTAGAGCCAAGTGGTAGCACCAGAAGATTGGGTGTTGACTTTTCTTTCCGTTACCAGATCACGGACTGGCTTTTCGCAAATGGAGACTTTAATTATGCATACGCAAGAAGTATCGAAGATCCTGAAGGAAGTGATCTGATTCCATTGGCACCCGTAATTACTTCTACAGGAGGTTTGACTTTCAATAAGAAGAATTTCAACGCTGCTATTCAAACGCGCTGGTTAAAAGATCGATCTGCTAACGAAGACAATAGTATCGTAGCTGAAGGGTATTACATCACTGATTTCAATGCAAATTATACATTTAATAATATCACTCTTGGTTTCGCTATCGAGAACCTGTTCAATCAGGAATGGAACGAGACGCAGTTTGCTACAGAGACTAGATTACGCGATGAAGTGACACCTGTGGAAGAAATTCACTTCACACCAGGTACGCCGTTTTTTATTAAAGGTATTATGAAGTATAGGTTCTAGAAATAGTCCCAACTTCAAATAATAAGTGACTGATCAAGCACAAGGATAATCGGAAATAGAACTGTTTATCGATTATTAACTGTTCTGATCAGTCGCTTAAACACAAACAACAATGAGTAAAACGAACACCCAAACATTAATTCTATCTGCTGCTGATATTGAAGAAATTGTCAGAGCTGTAGGAATCAATGATCTAATGGATATCCTCATTGATCGAATGACTACGGCTTTCGAAAATTTTGATGCTGGTAAAACAATCATACCGACACGCTCTGGATTTAATTACGAAACGCCAGTACGCGGCCTCATAGAATGGATGCCTCTGCACTCCAAGGAAACCAATAGAGTGGTTGTCAAAATGGTCGGATACCATCCTGACAATCCTGCTGATTTTCAAATCCCAACGATAGTTTCTAGTATTTCTAATTACGATTCCACTACTGGCCATCTGAAGTCAATCATGGATGGGGTTTTCCTTACGGCTCTAAGAACTGGAGCTGCCTCTGCTATTGCAAGCAAAGTATTAGCCCATCCTGAAAGTTCCGTTTTGGGACTTATTGGCGCTGGTGCTCAGGCAGTTACACAATTACATGCACTCTCCAGAGTTTTCGATCTGCAAAAAGTAATGTACTACGATAGCGATCAGGAAGCCCAGGATTCTTTTATGGAACGAGTAGCGATGTTGAACTTGAACGTTGAATTCATAGCTTCTTCCACAGAGGAAATTGTAACTCAATCTGATATCATTACGACTGCCACTTCAATAGAAGTTGGACAAGGGCCGCTCTTTGAAAATTTGAAAACAAAGGAATGGTTGCATGTTAATGCGATAGGGTCAGACTTCCCTGGAAAAACAGAGTTGCCACTTTCTTTTTTAAGACAAAGTTTTGTATGTCCCGATTTTATGGGGCAGGCTATAGTGGAAGGGGAGTGCCAAAAATTAAAACCAACAGAGATCGGACCGGAGTTCTTTGAGTGTATTCAGAATCCCCAACAATATGTAGACGTAAAGAACAGAACCACTGTTTTTGATTCCACAGGCTTGCCCTTGGAAGACCAGGTGGTGATGGATTTATTTTTAGAACAAGCCATTTCCCTGAAATTAGGTTTGGAAATCAGTCTCGAAAAAATGTCGGAGAATGCAAAGAGTCCATATGATTTTTTATATCTAAATGATGTCGTAGAAGTTAAAGAACCTGTTTTATTGGAAGATAAAAAAGCATATAAAAACGGAGTTCATCTGAACAAGTAAACTCTGATCGAATAAGTAGTTCGACGGAGTTACATTAGATTTTCTTTTCCGTCATTTACACCTAGTTAACCATAACAATACATTTACATGGATTTCTCCTGGCCAGAAGAATACCTTGATCTTAAAGCTAAGATCGTTCAGTTTGCACAAAACGAACTGGAGGAGGATATGACTCTATTGGACGAACAACAATCCTTTTCTTACCTTCATTGGCAAAAATGTGCAGACTTCGGTATTCAAGGTCTATCTATTCCCAAACAATATGGTGGTGAGTTGGAAGAAGTAGATTTCATGCGAGCAATGTTGGCAATGGAAGGCTTTGGCTACGGCTGTGCGGATAATGGATTGCCCTTCGGACTCAACGCACAAATGTGGACGGTTCAAACTCCGATTGTTCATTTTGGGAATGAAGCTCAAAAAGAAAAATACCTCCGGCCCATGGCTGCTGGTAAAATGATCGGCTCCCATGCCTTGACGGAACCAGAAGCCGGTTCTGATATCTTTAGCATGCAAATGACCGCTGAAAAAGTAGACGGTGGTTTTTTATTGAATGGTAAAAAACACTTGATAACACTTGCTCCGATTTGTGATTTCACACTGGTATTTGCAAACGCAAACCCAAAATTAGGGCGCTGGGGAATCTCTGCTTTTTTAGTAGATAAGGATACTCCAGGATTTAGCAGAAGCGAAAAGAAAAGCAAGATGGGGATGCGTTGCATTCCTATCGGAGAGCTGGAATTTAAAGATTGTCTGGTACCAGAAGAAGCGTTACTTGGAAAAGTGGGAATGGGTTTTAGTATTTTAAATCATTCTCTAGAATACGATCGTTGCTGCATACTTGCCAGTCAACTCGGAGCTATGGAGCGACAGGTAGAACAGGCCATCGACTATGCTAAAGGTAGAAAACAGTTTGGTCAGTCCGTTGGTAACTTTCAGTCAGTTTCTAATCGAATTGCAGATATGAAACTACGTTTGGAAACCTCTAGATTACTACTTTACAAAACAGCTTGGTTGAAGAAAAATGGCGACTCTGCAATGTTGGAAGCTGCGCTATTGAAATTACAATTAAGTGAGGCTTTCATTGCTTCCAGCTTGGATGCCATGCGTACCTTTGGAGGGAAAGCTTATCTGACGGAATACGGTATTGAAAAAGATTTGCGGGATGCCGTCGGTGGCGTTCTGTATGCTGGTACCTCTGATATCCAACGGAACATTATTTCCAAGTTATTAGGACTATGATTTATCTGATCTCACATAGCGTCACTCAATCTGCTAAACGATTTCCAAATCGAAATGCTTTTCGATGTGCGGGTAAGTCTTTGACTTATGCTCAGCTAGAACAGCAGATGAATCAGTTGGCGAATACCTTGCAACAACTTGGTATTCAAAAAGGAGATCGCGTTGGTATTTATCTCAACCGATGTATTGAATCTGCTGTCGCCATTTATGGAATCCTTCAAGCTGGAGCTGTTTACGTTCCCATAGATCCAAAAGCACCGATAGATCGAAGTCGCTTTTTGATAGAAGACTGTGGTATTGATGTATTGATTTCACAACCCAGTCAAAAAAGAAATCTCAAGCAGATTATTCAACCGGACACTCGCTTGAAAACCATCATTGGTTTGGAGGGAGATTGGTCGGTGGATACCATTAACTGGGAGCAGGTGTTCAAAGCTTCAGAAAACTTTGAACGACCTTTTAGGATGCTAGAAAAAGACCTAGCTTACATTATATATACATCGGGTTCTACCGGTCAACCCAAGGGAATCATGCACTCTCACTACAGCGGTTTGAGTTATGCTCGATTGACCGCTGATTTATATGACCTTTCGGAAAATGATGTTATTGGAAATCATGCGCCGACTCATTTTGACATTTCGACGATGGGTTACTTGACTGGACCGATGGTAGGAGCTTGCACCGTGATTGTGAATGATGCACAAACCATTTTTCCAGCTAGTCTCGGTCAACTGATTGATAAAGAGGCCATTACGCTTTGGTACTCTGTGCCACTGGCTTTGATTCAACTATTGCAGAATGGCGTTTTGTATGAAAAGAAATTCCCTGAGTTAAGATGGGTATTATATGGAGGTGAAGCTTTTCCAGCAAAATATTTAAGAGAACTGATGCAGCTTTGGCCACAGACAAAGTTCTCTAATGTCTATGGTCCTGCTGAAGTTAATCAATGCACTTATTATCAGATACCGGCTCCTCCGGGCTTAGAGGAAACGATTCCGATTGGAACTGTTTGGGAGAATACAGACTATTTGATTCTCAATGAAAATGGCGAAGAAACAAAAGATAACGAAATCGGCGAACTACTGATCCGCTCTGCTACACAGATGTTAGGCTACTGGCAAAATCCAGAATTGACTAAAAAGTCATTACATTCTATCGAAAGCAATACTGGTCAGTTATTGCATTTTTACAAAACAGGAGATCTGGTAAAACGAAATGTAAATGGATTGTTAGAATTTTTGGGAAGAAAAGATTTTCAGGTGAAGGTCAGAGGCTATAGAGTAGAACTGGAAGCAGTAGAAACCTGTCTACTTACGCACGAGGCGGTCTCAGAGGCAGCGGTCTACGCGGTTCGTATTTCGGAAGAGGCTCAACAGATAGAAGCGGCGGTTATTCTGAAATCTAACAATGCTATTACAACTACGGAAACACTATTGAATTATTTAAAAACAAAGCTGCCTTTCTATGCCGTTCCTGCTCAGATGCACGTGATGGAAGATTTTCCTAGAACTACTTCAGGGAAGATAAAACGTAGTGCCATCGCCGCAAATCGGCAACCACAAAACAATTAATAACAAACACATGGAACAAAAAATCATACAATACATCATTGATAAATTACACGGAGGAGCTAAGGATTTAGAGATCAATCCTGAAGATGATTTGCTCGGCAGTGGCTTAGTAGAATCCATGGGGATGATGCGGTTGATACAGTTTATCGAAGATGAATTTGACATCAAAATCCCGCCACAGGATATGACCATAGAAAACTTTATGACCGTGGAAGCAATGGCGAAATATGTGGAGCAAACTAAAGTCGCTTAGAAAAACACAGGAGGAAAAAATAAATGACAAATACAGAGAACAACATATTGGCAACCCTTGATTTGACGCAAAGTCAACTCCTGATTTGGATGGGGCAACGACTCAATCCAAAATCACCCATGTATAATATGGCGATTGCTTTTGAACTTCAAGGGCAGATAGAAGCGGTGGCTTTCAAAAGTGCTTTTCAGTCGCTTGTGAATCAATGTGATGCCATGCGAACCGTTTTCACAGAAGTAGAAGGAACGCCAAAACAGGTCATAAAGGAGGAGGTGGCTTATGATATGGAAGTCCTTGATTTTTCTGAAATGGAAAATAAAGAACTTCATCTGGAAAGCTGGAAGAAACGAAAGAGTCAGTATGTTTTTGATATTCAAGAATGTCTTTTTGAATCAGTACTGATAAAACTTACGGAGGAGAAATACCTATGGTTTTTCAATCAACATCATTTAATAACTGATGCCTGGGCTACCACATTGCAGTATAAAGCAATGGCGACGCTCTACGGAAAAGTATTGAATAATGAGGCAGATTTGAACTTGTCGATTCCTCTATTTCAAAATTATATTCAGCACCTTAATTTCCAGTGTTCAGAAAAGAGCTACCAAAAAGCAGAACATCACTGGAAGGAAAAAGCAAAGGAATTACCAGAGAGACCACTTTTCTACGACTCAGATAACTCTGAATTGAAAAGCCACTCCATCAGAAGGAGTATCAAGCTTGGAAAAGAACGCTCTGAAAAATTAAGGGCTTTGACTAAGGAGCCAGACCTTCGCGCCTGGACAGAACACCTGTCTTTATTCAATCTGTTTTCTACCATTCTCTTTAGTTATCTGTATCGAATTACGGGGCAGCAAAGACTAACCATCGGTACTCCTGCACATAATCGTTCTACGCTTTCATTGAAAGAGACACCAGGACTTTTCATAGAACTTTTTCCATTGACAACTACTATCGCAGATGCAACGGAAACCTTTAACTCGCTACTACAGAAAGTAAAAATAGAAGCCAACGATTACTTAAGATATGCGCAACCCAACACAAGTACACCTGACCTGAATCGATCTTTCAATGTAGTGCTAAATTACATCAATGCTTCTTTTTCAGACTTTGGTGATATTCCTATGCAGTCCGAATGGGTACACTCTGATTATGCAGACGCGGGACATCATTTGCGGATGCAAGTCCACGATTTTGATGGCTCTGGTGAAATAGAATTGTGTTTCGATATGAACACCACTGTTTTCAATCAAGCTCAGCGCGAAGCGACACCACAGTACTTCATGTCTTTGTTGGATGCTTTTATTGAGGAGCGCTATCAGCCTGTTGGAAAACCTGCTTTGACGACTGTTGTGAAAACAAAGGCAGTTTCAAAAAATCTGGATTTTAAATTCAACGATCAAACATTAGCACTTAGGGAATTTGAAAAACAAACTTCAAATCAAACTAAGGAAACCGTAGCCATTCGATATGATAATTCACTCCTGACTTATGCTGAGTTGGAAGCGCATGCGAATAAACTTGCGCACTATTTAATAGAGAATGGCGTAGGGAAAAATGATCGCGTCGCGATACTCTTATCTCGTTCTCCTGAATTTGTAATAGCATTGTTAGCCATTTTGAAAACAGGAGCGGCCTTTGTGCCTATTCCAACCAATTATCCAAACGGAAGAGTACTGGGAATTCTGGAAGATGCAAAACCAAAACTGGTCTTATCCAACTCTGTTCTATCTTCCAAACTTCGTGTCAATGTCAATAATTTAATTCAACTTGATAAAGAAGCGGCATTCATTGCTAGCCAACAAGATACAGTACCGTCTGTCTTGGTTCTGCCAGAAGATACCGCTTATCTGATGTATACCTCGGGATCTACAGGTTTGCCAAAAGGAGTAATGATTAGTCATCAATCACTGACACATTATATTCAGTGGGCGAAGCAAATGTATTGTAAAGATTTTGTTCCAGTGGTTCCTTTGTTTACCTCCGTTGGTTTTGACCTGACGATTACGTCGTTGTTTTTGCCATTGATTTCTGGAGGGACGATCATTTGTTATCCTGAAGCTGAGGACGGACCGGATCTCGCTTTGCTCAAGGTGATGGAAGACAATCTGGTGAATTTAATAAAGCTAACGCCCTCACATCTGACGATGCTAAGAGGGGGAACATTTGTGGATTCCAAGCTGAAAAGCATGATCGTTGGTGGGGAGAATTTTAAAACAGAACTAGCGGTTTTTGCTCAGAAAAATATTGGTCAGGAATTAAGAATCTTCAATGAGTACGGACCGACAGAGGCCACTGTTGGTTGTGTGGTTCATGAGTTCGATTCTGCTGAAGATGCACAAGAGATTTCCGTTCCGATAGGTAAAGCTATTGCAAATACAGATTTGTTTATT
>JBGCDT010000347.1:0-6857 GCA_045105695.1 Saprospiraceae bacterium
GTAAATTTCTAACAATGCTTCTACAATTTTATTTTCATCATAAGGATCAACCAATAATCCCGCCTCCCCAGCAACCTCCGGCATCGAAGAACAGTCCGAGGTAATAAACGGCACCTCACAATTCATCGCCTCCACCAGCGGCAATCCAAAGCCTTCAAACAAAGAAACATAGGTCAGCGCATAAGCAGCTCCCATTAGTTTAGGGACCTCCTCATTGCTGAGGTAACCTAGGAATTCGATGTCGGATTGGTGCGTCGCATTGTTGTAAGCGGTAGTTACTTCTCCAGTTTGCCAGGCGAAGCGACCTCCGATGAGGAGCTTCATGGGAGATTTTGTTTTTTCTTTGAATTGATCGAAAGCGGAGATTAGTCGATGTACATTTTTGCGAGGTTGTACCGCTCCGACGTAGAAGAAATATTGTTGACCATCAGCATACTGATTTCTAATTGCTGCTTTCTCGTTTTCCGAAAGGGGAATAAATTCTTTTCTACAACCATTGTAAATCGCATGAATCTTAGCTGCTGGAATCTGTGGATAATGTTTCAGAATATCCGTCTTCGTATATTCTGAAACGGTAACTACCTTCTCCGTCCGCTCTAAAAACTTCGGAACAAAATACTGATAATACTTTCTTGCGGTAAAATAAATCTGCTCTGGAAAATGTACATGCGCCACATCGTGTGTCACCATCACAGTCGGCACCTTACTTCGCAAAGAGCAATATCCATCAGGAGATAAGAGGACATCAGCTTTGTGTTTTTTCATTGCATTTGCTAAGGACCATTCAAACCAAGCCAGCCAAAGCACTGGATGTCGCGCAGGAGGATTCAATTGAATCAATTCTATATTATCTCCCAATTTAAACCTTTCGGAAAAGGGTCGGTCAAAGAAGAACAGAAACCGATCCTCAGGATGCTGAGCGACCATAGCTTTTAACAACTCAAACGTATACCAGCCAATTCCTTCGAGTTGGTCAGTGAGTAAAAAGCGGGTATTTACAGCGATAATCATTCAGGGGTTAAAGGTAAAACTTCAAGTTTAATATTTTCTTAACATTCTTGAAGAAGCCTCAATTAAATTTCTAGGAAAAATCAAAATTTTTATATTATGACTACTAACATCACAGCTAAAGAGAAAGCTAATAAGCGTAAAGGAATGCGAATTTCTGTTCTTTTGAATGGAGCTTTAATCCTACTTGCATTATTCCCTTTTCTAACGATGGAAGATAAACCTGAATTGGAACCACAGCGTTTTGTAGAGATACAATTCACAGATTTTAAAAGCTCTTCAGCTAAATCTGCGGAAGGAGATAAAAAAGAAAAACTGGAAGCAGAAAAGAAAGTGGAAAAAGCAACGGAAGAAAAAGTAGAGGAAGAAGCTACGCCGGAACCTGTGGTAGAGGAAACTAAACCAGAGCCAGAGGTTAAGCCAGAACCCGCTCCTAAACCAGAGCGCAAACCAGTTCTAACAGCTCCAAATAATAATCCACCGATTAAAACCAACCCTACTCCAAAAGTAGAAACGCCTAAAGAGAAGCCTACGAAAGTAACTCCTCCGAAGGCTAACCCAAAACCGCGTACACCTACAAAGAGTAAGAAACCAAACCCGAAACCTAGAAAGCCTTCAAAGACTGGTAAGGAAACTGGGAAGACAAGCGATACGAAGCAAGATGGTTCTAACAAACCGACAAACAGTGGAGGTGGGGAAAAAGCAGAGAATGGGAAAGATGCCACAACTGGTAAAAAAGACAGTGGTACTTCTGTAGGAGATTTCCCCGGAGATGGACTGTTCAATAGGAAGGTGACCTACCGAGCTGACGTGAAAAAAGTAACCAAGGAAGAAGGTAAAATCGTAATCGACCTTTGTGTAAACAAAGAGGGACGAGTGGTTTATTCTAAATTCAATAAAGCTGCTTCTACTATCAAAACAACTGATGTGATTAGAAAAGCATTAGACGTAGCTCAGCAATATCGTTTTGAGAAAGACTATTCTGCTCCTACAAAACAATGTGGAAAACTGACCTTCATTTTTGAAATCGAAGAAGAGTAGAAATGCATTTTCATAGCTGGAATTAGGTTTCAGCGAATCAGAGCTTCTCAGGGTGCCGAACCTTGAGAGGCTCTTTTTGTTTTATTCTTAAACGGTTTCCAGTAACCCATCGCCGGTAACCCCTTACCGTTTCAAAAATACGTACCTTTATTATTATGGAAAACAAACGCCCTGTAACAGATTGGCTCCCGATTACTCGAAAAGAAGTAGAGATGCGCGGATGGGAAGAATTAGATGTGGTCATCATCTCTGGTGATGCTTATGTGGATCATCCTGCTTTTGGAAATGCAGTGATCGGTAGAATCATGGAGGAAGAAGGACTACGAGTAGCTATTGTGCCGCAACCCAATTGGCAGGATGACTTACGCGATTTCAAAAAAATGGGACGGCCCCGTTTGTTCTTTGGAGTGACCTCCGGATGCATGGATACCATGGTGAATCACTACACGGCTTCCCGTCGAAAGCGTTCTACAGACGCTTACACACCAGGAGGCAACAGCGGTCATCGCCCAGATTATGCCGTTCAGGTTTACTCCAAAATTTTGAAAAAACTTTATCCAGATGTACCAGTATTGATTGGTGGAATCGAAGCTTCTTTGCGTAGAGTAACGCACTATGATTATTGGGCTGATAAATTATTTCCAAATATTCTCGAACTCAGTGGCGCAGATATGCTCGTCTACGGAATGGGGGAAATGCCTTTGCGGGAAATCATCCGACTGCTCAACAAAGGAGTTCCTTTCTCTTCATTGAGAACGATTCCTCAGACTGCCTTTCAAGTTGAAAAAGAACAAAAACTACCTGTTAATAAAAACTGGATAGATGTAAGTCTGCATTCTCACGAAAGATGTCTGCGTGATAAAATGTCCTATGCGGCAAACTTCAAAATTGTAGAACAGGAGTCCAATAAAGTACAAGCCCGAAGAATCCTCCAAGACGTAGGAGAGAAAAAATTAGTAGTCAATCCGCCTTATCCGCCAATGGTGGAAAACGAAATTGATCGTTCTTTTGATTTGCCTTTTACGCGTCAGCCACATCCTAAGTATGCCAAGCGCGGTTCCATTCCAGCTTATGAAATGATTCGGTTTTCGATCAATATGCATCGAGGTTGTTTTGGTGGTTGTAGCTTTTGTACTATTTCCGCGCATCAAGGAAAATTCATTGCAAGTCGTTCAGAAGAATCTATTTTGAAAGAAGTAGAACAGGTGACAAAGATGTCTGACTTCAAAGGATACATTAGTGACCTAGGTGGTCCTTCGGCGAATATGTACAAGATGAAAGGAAAGGTGCAATCCATCTGTGATCGTTGCGTCAGTCCATCTTGTATTCATCCGGTGATTTGTTCTAACCTGGATACGAGTCACAAACCAATGACCGAACTCTATCGCAAAGTAGATCAACATCCAGAGGTGAAAAAAGCATTCGTCGGTTCCGGTATTCGCTATGATTTATTAGCGGAAAGCTATAACAAAAACCACGACGACAGCTTGGATGAATACATGGAACAGGTGGTTTGTAATCACGTCAGTGGAAGACTCAAAGTAGCACCCGAGCATACCTCAGATGCGACCTTGAAAATCATGCGGAAGCCTTCCTTTAAACACTTCCATGAGTTCAAAAAGAAGTTTGATAAAATCAATAAAAAGAACGGTCTCAATCAGCCGCTGATTCCTTACTTCATTTCCAGTCATCCAGGATCTACTGAAGAGGAAATGGCGAACCTTGCAGCAGAGACCAAAGACATGGGTTTCAAGCTGGAGCAGGTACAAGACTTCACGCCCACACCTATGACCGTGGCTACAGTGATTTATTATTCAGGTGTTCATCCTTATACTTTGAAACCCGTTTACACTGCAAAAACAAAAGCGGAAAAACGAAACCAGCATTTATTTTTCTTCTGGCACAAAAGAGAGAATCATCAGATCATTCGCGACAAGTTGAAGAAAATTGATCGGGAGGATTTGATTGAGAAATTGATTGGTGAAAAAAAGAAGTTTAATAAACGGGAGATGATTAAGGCGAAGGCGCGGCAGCAGGGTTCACCTTACAAAGGCAAAGGGAAGAAGCGGGTGAGACCGGGATCGAAGAAGTGGCGGGGCAAGTAGATCTTTTAAATAGTAACAAAAGAGGCGTAGCAAATGATTGCTACGCCTCTTTTTTCTTACGATTAGCACTATTGCTTTTCGCAAATAGCTTGGCAAGTTTCGTTTATGTTGCCGTCAATAGTTGTGTAGTCGATAGTAAGTGTATTATCCGATAAGCTACCTGAGCCTGAGAAAGTAACACCGTCAAGTACCTGGCTTTCAATACTTATTTTATTATTATCTATTTTTGCCGCCACAGATTCTTGCCAGTCCCAGAGGTTGAAAATTTGAATAGTTTCATCATCCGTTCCTACCTGTGTAATTGTAATGTTGTAGGTGTAATTATCACCATCACATACTTCCATGACACTGTAAGTGCCAATAAAGTCTGTTATACTAGTCGAAGAATCGTCGTCTTTAGAGCAGGAGAATAGAACTAGGAGTGCTATGGCTAGGAGGCTAGAGGTTAGGTCTAAACGCATTGTAATATATGTTTTAGATGATGATGAATTTTCTTCTTATCAAAAAGAAAATAATTTTACTTCTGATAAGGAGATCAAAGATAGATACCTATCCTGGAAATCCAATTGACAAGCATAATAATTGAAGCAAACTATTATTATGCACTTTTTGCAGTGCTATGGTTTAAAGAATTAATAAGGAACGCCAAATAATAATTATAAATGATTTACCTGCCATATTTGCTTTTTTCTATAGGTTTTACTGCAGCTATTAGCGCAATAATATTGAGTTTGTATTTAGTTTTTTCTGGAAAAGAATGGAATCATTCTTCTAAACTATTTGGAGTTTTTCTATTTCTTATTTCGTTGAGAATTCTAAAATCACTTCTTTATGCGTATTCGGTAGAAGAGCCTATCCTTGTTTTGCAATCAGGTCCTCTTTTCTTTTTGTTAATTGGGCCAGCGTTGATACATTATGTCCTAGCGGTCAAGGGTAAAGAAGAAAATATTTTATTCAAATATAGAAAACAGCATTCGTTCTTTTGGGTTGGCATTGTTGTTTGCTTGACGATATTATTTCCATTTCCAAGGCATGTTGAATTTACGAAAACAATATTGCTCAATATGGTTAATCTCCAGTGGCTGTTATATATATTATTGTCTTTCTTGGTTGTACTATCACCAGTTAAAAAATTTGATTTTTCGAAGAAGAACATATGGCTCTCCGGGCTTTTGATGGGAGCGCTAGTTATATGGTTGGAATGTTACTTTATTAGTTTTGAATACTTTGTTATACCATCTATTTCTTACTCGGCTATTCTTTTTGGTTCTGCGGTTTTGCTCCTAAGATTCAATAGCGACTTCGTGACCATATTTAAGACCTCAAAATCAGCTACTCAGCCTAATGCTGAAGATGAACTAAAGATAGAGAAGGTCAAAAGTATAATGACAAATCAGTTGCTTTTTAAAAGAACAGATCTGAAGTTAAAGGATGTTGCAAGCCATACTGGAATAAGTCAGCATGAACTATCTCGCATTATCAATGCTAACTTAACTCTGAATTTCAATGACTTTGTAAATCAATATAGAATAGAAGAAGCGAAAAAGATGCTTGATGAAGATCATAATTATACCATTGAAGGTATAAGTCAAGAGGTTGGATTCAAATCAAAATCTGCGTTCTATAATGCATTCAAAAAATTTGTTGGAGTTTCCCCATCCCAATTTAAAGGCAAAACTAGTCCTGAATGATAAAAAAGGACGAATTTTGAACACCTTCCAACAATAGTTTTTCGAAAAAACAACTTCTTTTGGGAAAACAAAATTTATGAAAAAAGTTACTCTTTGGATGGTGCTTACCATTCTACTAATGTTGACTACTGATGTATTTAGTCAGCAAACCAAATCGATATTCGATGAGCTCACTAGTACTTCGTATGATGAGGTAGATGTGATGATACAGCGCTATCATAAGCTCAAGAAAGAAAAAATTGAGGAATACAATTTTAGTAATGAATGGGAATTAAATAAGTTGGGCTATCAGCTAATGAGCGAGGATAGAATAGACGATGCGATAAAAATTTTTCAATTGCTAATAGAGGAATTTCCAACCTCTTTTAATCCTTACGATAGTATGGGAGAAGCTTATATGAAACAGGGTAAAGACAAGCTAGCCATTGAAAACTATCAGAAATCATTAGAGCTAAATCCGGATAATCAAAATGCGTACAGAATGATGCTGAACATGCAATTTGAAAATAGAGATAAGGATAAGTTTTCAAAAGTTTACTCAAAGCAAAAGTATGAGAATGATCTTGATGAATTAGCAAAAACGCTAACTGAAGTTAATCCAAGTCCCTATAAGTTTATTAGTAAAGAAAAATTTTGGGGAGATGTAGAGGATAAAAAAAAGATGATAAGCGATTCCACTACGTATGCAGAGTTTGTATGGCACTGTAGTCAGATTGTGGCTAACATAGGTTGCGTACATAGCGCCATTATTTATTACTTTAAACAAGAAGAAGAGATGCTGCCTGATTCATTACGCTTTCCTTTGGAAGTCAAATTAATAGATGGAAGAATGTATGTCTCTGACCCTCTTGTTAACTTTGATAAGATAAACCCAAAGACAGAGATATTTCAGATCAATGGTAAAAGTACAGAAGAAATAAAGGCACTTATATTTCCTCATATCAGTACTCAAGGCACTAATGTTTCTGGAAAAAGACAAATGTTCAATACCTATGGAAGTGCTATGATTGCT
>JBGCDT010000348.1:0-5136 GCA_045105695.1 Saprospiraceae bacterium
AACAGGATCAGACATCCATGTGCTATTTAAGAGGTCTGAAATTTCAGTGTTAGTTGGACAAGCTGCAGCCTGTGGAGAATCTGTATATTCCACATCACTTCCTGAGACTGTACCAGTATAAGTAATACCTCCTATTACAAAGTTTGGTAGATCAGCCAGACCTTGAATAGCGTCTGCATTATTAAGAAATTCTATTGTAATTTCTTCTTGATTATTGCAGCTCCAATCTACCGGACACACTTGTGCCGAAAGGTTGAAAGAAAATATGCAAAAACTAAACAGGTATAGTAGTTTCCTCTTTGTTAATATTCGTATCACTCCTACAAGTGGATAAATGTTGAATAATGAGTAATCTTTTTTCATAATGAGGGATTAGTTAAAAAGTTTTCTATTTGAAAGTATATCCAATGAAGAAGTACAATGTAAATCATCATTATTGTTTGTTAGATAGTATTTCAGATTTTGAGAACAGTCGGGTAAATGCTCTTTTCATATTACCAGATCTATTATGTATGATTCATTATTGAATGGGCATTACAGTATTAGTCGCTCTGTGGTTTTATGCACAATACGTTAAGTATATATTTATATTTCATTTAAACTAACATCACAACTGACTATTCAATCAGTTGTGATACGCGGAAAGGATTCCAATATTTTTTTTGGATAAATTCCTTCAAATGGTTTTTAATCACACAAACTAATTTACTAGCTTGCGATAATAATACATACATCCTAAAAATAAATTCAGATGTATTTTCAATAATAAATCGGTAGTTGGGAACTTTAGTTAGAACAACTTTGGATAAAGTTATAACACTATTCAAACATACTAGAAATTCTGTATAATGTTTCGGCAAATAGTATAAACGGTCAATTTTCATGATTTTCTGTCATCTTTTTCTCGTGAAAAATTAATACGTTATATTCCTAATTTTCAGAATGGCTCATTCTACTTAAGTGGAGTATATCCAATAGTACTTTTCGTATACAGATTAAATTCCAACTTGCTGATAATGAGCATACTGTTCTAAAAATAATTTCTTTTTTGAACGCGCTAAAGGCACTCTATCTGCATTTGACATTTCTATTTCAAAAACAGGTCTGTAATGAAGCATTTTTATGTGATTTAAATTTATTAAATGCTTTTTATGGACTCTACAGAAGGGATATATACTAAGGTCTTCTTCACAGCTTTTCAAGCTTTTTATTACCGTTTTCTTTCCTACCTGATCACCATCTAAAACAGCAGTTGAAAAATTACCCAATGATTCAAAACGAATAATATTTTTAATTTCAATAATAGCTTTTCGTCCTTTAGTTAGGGAAAACAATAGCTTTCCATTTGCAAGAGCATTGGAAGGCTGGCTATTTTTTTTATTAACATCATTATAGTAATCCGCTATAATTTTTTGATTATTTACAACCAATACTGATTTTTCAATAGCACCTTTGAGTATTTCAAAGTTGATGGGCTTGATTAAATAATTAATTGTTGGATAATGATTAAAAGCCCATGAAAATTTATCTTTTGCAATACTAGTAATAAAGATAATATTGAAGTCAATCGCATCTAGACTGTTTAATAGATCGAATGCAGTTTTATTATCATCTAAATTCACATCCATTATTACCAAATTAGGCAAATGTTCTTTTAGCGATTCTTTTGCTGCATTTATAGAACTAGCTTTGAAAACAATTTTATGTTCAGGGAAAGAAGTTCTGATTTTAGTTTGAAGCGCTAAAGAAGTTACGAGATCATCTTCTATTAAACCAATTTTCAGTTTTGAAATACTCGTTTTCATAATGGGACAGTACCTTAATATACAATCAATAAGTTCTTTCAGTTTTCAGCTCGAAAAAATCGTAGCTGAAGCTCTTTATGACTTCAACCATATACGTGACAAATAGACCTCTTCAATGAGATTTATTTTTCCAATCTTGAATTAAGTAAACATTGAGAATAGAAGGAGAAGAATGTACCTAGACAAAGGAGGCTCTTTCTGGAATCTGAAATGTTTTCTAATTTGGTTTTTATCAATAAGACTATACAACGGAACAACTTCAAACGCAATATTACATATAAAGTTAAATAAATTGAAACTTATCTCATCTGTGGGTGACAAACGGATTCAAAATACTGAAAAAACGCTTTTATTCTTTGAAAAAATAAGGGTAATAGGATTAATAAATTTAATCACTTCCTATACTACAAAACCTTATCTTATGACTAACAATCATTTTTTCTAGTCACTTAGAATAGTCATCACATTCAAAAAGCCTTTCCAAGAACTAATCTCAGAAAGGCTTCATCTCATGAAAAAAACAAATAATTCTGCGGGTGTGTAGAGGAGCCGAACGAGTGAATGTATCACCGCACAACTCCTCTAAATAGGGTATCCTCTATTCTTACAGATGCCCGAAGTCACCAAGTTCCTTTTAACAGGGATTATGATTTTAGGTAAGTGATAATCTGTTGCTTGCTATTTGTATTTCTTCATGTAGTCGTTAAATTCAGCAGCAAAGAAGGGATGTATGGTAGGATTTTTTGATATAACGACCGAGGGTTTTGTGACAGGGTAAAACAGTAACTAAAAAACTTTGCTCAGTGCCTATGCTCAGCGACTAATACGGTCGAAGGATTTTGAATTTGAACTTGTCTCTTGATACTTGAACTTTAAAAAGCGCAAGTATCAAGCTCAAAAGCGCTCAGTGCGTATGCTCCGCGAGTGATACGGTCGAAGGAAATTTTAGTTTTGGTTAATAGTTTTAGTCCTCCAAAGCATACCGGCCTCGAAAAGCCAGTCGCAGCCGTGGAAACCATTTCTCCAACATCCACATGATAGGGTAAGGAAAAAGGACGATAATCCAACCTAGGATCGCATCTACAAAAAAGTGGTTGCCAGTTACAACGATCAGAAATGTGACAAAGACCGGGTAGATCACAGCTAGTATTCGAACTACCCAATTTTTGTGCAATAGATAACCGACAATGCCGATGAGCAGGGCATTACCCGCGTGCATGGAAGGAACCGCGGCGTATTGATTGAAGACCTTAGATTTCCAACCTTCGTAGAGGTTGATGTTGCTGACTTCTAACAATGAGTCTACAAAACCCAATTCGGCTAGCATGCGCGGAGGAGCACAAGGGAAACCGATGTAGAAAAAGAGAGTGACGATGTTTGCTATTAGAAATCCATTACGGACGAAGAAATAGTCTTTTTTTCTTTTTTGAAAGAGCCATACGAAGAAGATGATCGTGACGGGAATATGCAACTTCATGTAAGCATGATTCAGAATTTGCATTAGCATCGTATTCTCGATAAAGAACTGCTGGATAGGCACCTCGTAGTAAATATTCCAAGCCTTTTCCAAATCCACAATCCAATAAGCGTTTTCAAAAGCAGTCTCCTTATCCCCTATCGCAATCTTTCGCGACCAACGTTGAAAAAATAGAAAAGCGACGAATAACAACAGCTCTCTAAATCCAGAACCCCACTTCAAAGAAGGCGTCAACTTTTGTAAAGTCGTCGTTCCTTCTTCCTTACTTTCACTGGCTGCTTTCCACGCGTAGAAAAGCATAATCAGAATGAGTGTAACTAAACTTGTAAAATTCATAAATCAGGTGTAAAAGTTGGATTTAAAAAAGCTCCGTTTTCGCTTATTTGCTAAGGCGAGGCAAATGTAGGAATTTTTAGTGGAAAGGCATTTGATCCATCCAATTTTGCAGTAGCTAAACAATCGTAATAAATGTAAAATATTTGCTACATTCTTCTTGCAATTTACATAAGGAAAAACGTATATTTGGAGCTTGAACAAAATATCATTTTACCCACAAACATTTTCCCATGAAAAGATTCCTAAAAGCCCTAAAAGGGCTATTCCCTAAAAAACGATCCTCCGTCCGATTTGAAGACAACCTCTACAAAACTAAGGACGACCTAGGACACTGTTAAAGTTCTCAAGAAAACCTCATTGCAATTGTAATGAGGTTTTTTTTCGCTCTACTCTTCTGAAGTTATTCAATAACTTCTTTCAAGCACTCATCCCATTCAAAGCCTTTCTCACCAACTCTACTTTATTTCTCTTACCAGTTCTCTTTTTTTACTAAATTTGTTGCTCTTCTTATTTTCATAAAAAAACAAAACAAGCAACATGGAAGAAGGCATTGGAAAAATTGAAGTTTACACTAACATGTTTATGGACTGGGCAGTCGTTTTTGTCCCAAAACTAATTCTAGCAATCCTTATTCTATTTGTTGGTTTTTGGATCGTTAGAAAATTAGACCGATGGGTTGAAAAGGCAATGAAGAAGGCTGGGCTCTCTCTGGAGATCACTTCCTTTCTTTCTTCTATTGTAGAAATCGTTTTAAAATTCGTCGTCGTTTTAGTCGCTGCGGGAATACTCGGTTTTGAGGTTTCCTCCTTAGTTGCGGTTTTAGCCGCAGCAGGTTTTGCAGTGGGGCTAGCCTTGCAGGGTTTCCTCGGGAACTTTGCCTCTGGAATCACCATCGTTTTCTTCAAACCATATAAGGTAGGCGACTGGGTAGAAATCTCCGAAAAATTCGGACAGGTAGAAAGCATCAAAATTTTCAACACCACCATCATAACACCTGGCAACAAAACACTGATTATTCCAAACGGTCAGGTAACCGATGGCATCATCACCAACTTCTCTACGAAGGGCCACATCCGCATCGAAAAAACAGTGACCATGCCTTACGCTGAAAGCTTCCCTCGTGTAAAAGCCATCATTATTGATGCCCTAAAAAATGTCGATGGCGTCATGGCAGAACCAGAGCCGATGGTCGGTATCGAATCTTTCGACAGCCATAGTGTGATCATTGCAATTCGTCCGTTCATTGTTCCAGATCATTATTGGGAGGTAACCTTTAGGGTTCATGACGCGGTGAAGAAGGCCTTTAGTGATAATGGGGTTCAGGTCTCTTATTCGGAGGGGGTTGAATTGGGGAGTATTGGGGGGTAAGGAATATAATTCTGTAATTTACAGAAAAAAAATTGGATAGGATAGTTCGTTAGCAGTCTTGAGAAAAGCGGGTTTAAATCTGCTAAATTTTCAATCATATGCGTCGATAAAAATGGGAGTCACTCTTCAGAAATAAAATTAGACAATGTA
>JBGCDT010000349.1:0-9397 GCA_045105695.1 Saprospiraceae bacterium
AAAAAACAAGTTCTTCATGTAAAACAGGACCAACATCAGGGGCATCATTGATGGCTGTAAAGTCATTGTTAGAATAATAGAATCGAACAGCAGTTGGAGTTGTCGGTGCCGAGCTTGGTGTCACTGACCAATAGCGATCCATGACATACCAACCATTGGGATTGGTAACATAAGGGGCATCGCTTGTGATTGGAACGACTGCCCCATCATTTCCTATTTCAATAAAAAGATCAAATGTTCCATCTCCGACAGTCCCTATATTAGTCGCTCCTTTTTCGATAGAAAGTAAAAGGAGGTCGTCTGCGTTTCCGCTGATTCCGTCTACATTATCCCAGTAATGTGTCCATCCACTCGCGTCGGTACATTCATCTGTAGCGAAGTAACTCCCAGTATTTGTAGGAATGTTTTGAGGAGCTAGACAGTTTCCACAGGTGAATGGAACTGCTGCTCCAAAAACACAGGAGCTATAATCCATCGTAGGAAAGGTAATCCCAGGATCACCAGGGTAGGTAATGTCTAAGGACAATTCGATGTTTGCGTTCTGCATTCCATTGCCTTGGAACTCCCAGGCCCAAACGGTCAATCCAGTTGCCCAGCTTGGATCACCAGGGTCATTAGGAATGTACGCTGGAAAATCAGAAGAAATAAAAGTGTAAGTGCCATTCCCTGGATAGAATGGATTATAAAAAAGAGAATTGCCAGAAAGGCCATCGTCTACAACAGACATAGATAACTGACCAGGGGCACCGGTGTAATTTGAAACAGTTACACTAAGTGTGTAAACAGGTAGACTCAACAAATCATCTGGCCGGCATATGATGTCATTCACAGGAATAGATAAGTACTTTCCAGGTTGTCCGTTTATGAAAATACTCCCAACGGAACCATTAGTTATCATGCAACTTGTATCAGGAATAGTAGGTCGATAGCCAGCGACAAAAGGGGTCGCGAAATAAGTAGCGGCAAAGTCCATGTTTGTACAATCATAAACTAGTTTTCCATCAATCATCTCATCCAGAAATAAAAGATTAGGGTTGTTGCCAATGGCCAATCCATCATTTGTAGGATTAATGTTAGCATAGAATAAGGCGGTGTCTAATTCTGCTTGAGTGGAAATGATCTCGCTCGCTGGTTGTGACTCTGTGATCCACCAACCAGTCGCTTCATCGGTTCGTAGTATTGTTCCTTCTGTCGAAATAGATAGGGTGTCATTTTCTGAAAGGTATTGAATCAAAGCCGGAATTCCATAGCCAGGTGTGACCGTAGATGTTGTATCTGTTACAAGTGTTACCGAGTCTGTGAATTCACAATCATAATTATCAGTTGCTGTTATGAAATAGGTGCCGGCATAAAGATCAGTTAACGAAGAAGTTGTATCATCTTCAGTGCCCCAGTTATAAATATTGGCACCTGCACTGAGACTGGCTGTCGAGGTTCCATTGTTTTCACAATAAGGGTTTTGATTTGTAAAAGTAATGTTAGGCGTTTCTTCATTGATGGCAATTATGGTATAAGTATAAGAACTTTCAGGCGCACCTGTGATTCCAGAAACGGTAACTTCGAATTCGACATCTTCATCATTATCAAAATTCAAATAAGTAGAGGAAACACTCCATACTAATGAAGGGTCGCCATAGAATCCATTGAATGCAATAATATCAGTGGGTATGTTTTCTCCGTTGTGTTTTACACTTACAGCAGCGTTTGAAAAATTAGCTCCAGGAATACCAAATGACCAGCGATTATAGATAAGACTCCTAGGGAAAAAGCCTGATGCAGGATAAGCAATAAAATTATCATAAGTAGGCGTGGCCGCAAAATCACCGATGACCCAAAGTGCATGTGTGTTGTTGGTCATGCCGTTGCCCATCTCATTGCCTCTGGAAAATAAAATCCATCGACGATGTCCTACATCTATATTTGAAGAACCAAAATCTTCCATATACATATCTATGGGGTTAGCAAAGCCCCAACTATTATTAGCTAAGTTTGATTTTTGAGAAGCCTGTATTGCATCTGCTGTATTGCAATTCCATGTATTGCAAGGGGCATTATTGGGGCCGGTGCAATGGTCGAGACCTCCATTTGCTTTTTGCATGAGTGCAGCTTCCAGACATTTTCCATCTTTTACAGGATCGAAAGTGACGTCATCAGAAACTTTTGCTAACCTTCTGAAGTAATTTATTCGCTGTAATATTTTGTTATGAACAGAACTAGCGAAACTCCCAGGATCACAAGAGGTCGTGTTGCCATTCCATACTAATTCAGAAGAGGTGAAAGCAGAGCCGAGGTAGTTGTCATTGTAGTCGTCAATTATTTCTTGCCTATTACAATCACTTGTTGTAGATGCAGCGTTAGAAGTGTTTTGTATAGAAGAGGTAGAGTTGCTTAGACTTGCATCGTTCTCAATAGCAGGAATAAGTTGTTGACTATGTAAGTGTATTGTTATGGAAAACAGGAAAGAGAAAGCTAAGGTTAACTTGAATTGAAAATTTGTGGGTTTCATTGTTGGAAGTTATAGTTAGTTAAATCGTTTGTAAGAGTGCTTAGGGCAAAGGAAGTCAAGGCTGTGAAAAGACCGTTTGTCAATTACAGAAAGACCCCAGCTAGTTTAAGGGACTAGCTTGAAATAGGAATACGTTTAACTTTGGAGGAGAATAACTTTTGGATAGGGGCAAGCTCGGATAATTAAAACTGCTTGCTATGTAAATATAGAAAAATTGAGGGAATTATTTTCTTTTGAAAAATATTTTTAGAAATCAATTAAGACATAAATTCCCAAGCAGACCGATATCCATTGACTTCTTCTGTATAAGTAATGAACTCGCCGTAGAATTTATCGTTACCAACCGTAGCACTATCGCCGATGATAACAAGCTGCTTACGTGCGCGAGTCATCGCTACATTCATCCGTCTATAATCGGATAGGAAACCAATTTCACTTTTTTCATTAGAACGAACCAAAGTAATGTAAATCACATCCCGCTCCTGTCCCTGGAAAGCATCAATGGTATTAATATCCACATGCTCAGCATAAGCGGCCAACTGATCGTCTTCCTCAAAAGATTCTTTTAGATAAACGACCTGCTCTCGGTAAGGCGCAATGACAGCAATAGAAGGCATCTCTAAATCATTTTCTGAAAGGCTTTTTATGAGCTGTAGAAAGTGCTCTCGCAGAATAAAAAACTCCCCTTCATTTTTTCTACTTCCGGTTTCTGGATTTACGATTTCTGTGAAACCACAACCTGCAGTATCTACAAATTGGATGGTCTGATTATCCGGAATTCCAAGAGAATGTCCCGCGACAGCTACGTCTGCCTTTAGCTGATTGTCATAGAATTGTTGGTTGGAGAACTGCATGATATTCTCATTCATGCGATACTGTACATCAAGGAAATTAATTTGTTCTAGCTGCTTGATACTTCTTTCTAACAATGTAATTGCAAAACCTTTTTTCTGTGCTTCCTTTGACTTTACAGTTGGAGGAAGTTGAAAAGGATCGCCAGCCAAAACAACTCGATGTGCTTTACTAACAGGAATCCAGCAGGCAGGTTCGAGGGCTTGTCCTGCTTCATCAATCACGACTGTTCTGAAATTGATTTGCTCCAGACGAGAGTGGGTCGCATTGACTAGTGTACAAGCAATAACGTCAGCTTTGTGCAAAACTTCATCAATGATTCGATCCTCTAAAAGGCGCGCCCAATCTTCCAGCTCTCTAGCTTCTTGGTAAGCATCTTTTCTTTCCGCTCTTTCTTTATGTCCAAAATTACGTTTGAATTTCTTTGCTTCCCTTCGAGCTTGAGCCGCCTGAATTCTAACCTTCTTAATGTTTTTACTCTCTGGATGATCTGCCAAGCGACCTTCTAAAGTCAGTGCAATCAACTTTTCATCAACTCTGGATATGTTACCAATACGAACCACATTCAATCCTTTTTCCGAAAGGCGATCTACTAACAAATCAACTGCGGCATTACTGGGAGCAGTAACCATCACGTTTTTTTCTTTCTCGCAAATCAATTTAATGGCATGGACTAGGGTAGTGGTTTTCCCTGTACCTGGAGGGCCATGTACGATGCTTAGATCTTCAGCTGCTAGAATGTTTGCGACTGCATCAATTTGTGCTTTATTTAGGTAAGCGTGATCTAGTTGCGGAGGAGTGGAAAAGGTGGGCGGTAATGCTCCAAAGAAAATGGCTTTTAATTCGGAGAGGCGACCTGTTTTTGTTTTTAGCAGCAGCTTGAGCACCTTCTCCATTTCCAGATAAGTGCGCTCATCGAAGAGAAGATCTACCCCAAGTTGTCCATTCGTCAGCCAGTCTGGGAAGTCTTTACTATTGAGAATGACTTTCATTTTCTTTTTGTCCACAAAATGAATTACCCCTGATTGGCTAAGGTTATTAGATTTGCTGAACTTGTCATCAGCCAGAGAATAAAGTTCTATAGGCGCACCGCTTTTGAATCGATGAGATTTATCCAAATCTTTACTTCTTTCAACGATTAGGAACGCTCTATCTCCAACGGTATAACCTTGTTTGTTAATCGTAAGTGGATGCCAGGTGAGGCCACGTTTCTTTTTCTCTGTTAAAGAAAGGGTAAGTACTTCTTTTCTAAAACGCTCAAAATCAGCTTCTTTCTCTAGTTTGAGAAGCGCTTGAAGATTCTTAATTTGTGAGTCAATGGATTCAGGCTGCATGCGATCAAAGGTAGCTAAAGAAGAGGAAACAGAGTGGCGCTAACAAAGTTTGCAAAAACATAAGTATTTATCTACCTTTGCAGCCGTTTTTAAAGAATAATTATTTTTAACCTTTTAACAACTTCAATCAATGTTAAATTACGAAGTGACTTTCATCGTAGATCCGGTGCTGTCGGGCGATGAGATTAAATCGACAGCTCAGACATATGTAGATTCCATCAAGAACGCTGGTGGCGAAATTGTACATATGGACGAGATGGGCTTACGCCAATTGGCTTACCCAATCAAAAAACGCACCTCTGGTATCTACTATGGTATCGAATTTACAACTCCAAATGGAGAGTTGATCAATCCAATGGAATTGGCCTTCAGACGTGATGAGCGCATCATGCGATTCTTAACTGTTAGATTAGACAAGTACGGTGTTAAGTATAATGCTGACAAGCGCGCAGGTCTAATAGGTAAGAAGAGAGATTCTAAAAAATCTGACAAAGCCGACGCTGTAGCTGCTGTAGCTTCAAAGCCAAAAGCTAAACCAGCACCAAAAGCTTCTTCTAAGGAAGAAGAGTAATTCCATTTTTTAATCTAAAAATAAAATAACATGGCATCTAGAGATGATATAAAATTTTTGAGTAATCCTAATATTGGTTCTCAGCGTAAGAAATATTGCCGTTTCCGTAAATACGGTATCAAGCACATTGATTATAAAGATCCTGATTTCTTACTCCAGTTTGTAAACGAGCAAGGTAAAATTCTACCTCGTCGTATTACAGGTAACTCACTTAAGTACCAACGTAAAATGGCTACAGCCATCAAGAGAGCTCGTCACTTGGCGATCCTTCCTTATGTTGCTGATTTACTTAAGTAATTTTTTAACCAATATTAAAATCAATCAATAATGGAAATAATATTATTGCAAAATATTGCTAAGGTAGGAGACAAGCACGAACTCGTAACTGTAAAGAATGGTTACGGCCGTAACTACCTTATCCCTCAAGGCATGGCTATTATCGCCAATGCAGCCAATCGTAAAAAACTTGATGACCTGAAATCAGAAGAAGAAGCTAAAGAAGCACAAAAGGTAGGTTACTATCAGGAGCTAGCTGACAAAATTGGCGACAAAGTGCTTAAGATCGGAGCTAAAGCTGGAACCAGCGGAAAGATTTTTGGTAGTATCACAAACATCCAAATTGCATCTGCATTAAAAGATCAAATGGACATTGAGATCGAAAGAAGAAAAATAACCCTTCCTGACGAAGTGAAGGAATTGGGAGAATATGAAGTGTCATTGGCTTTCCACCCAGAGGTGATTAAGAAGATGAAGATAGAAGTGGCTCAAGACTAATTCTATTCATATTCACAAAGGCTTTAAAAGCCGGTCGTTGTTTTTGCAGCGGCCGGCTTTTCTGTTTTCTGGAGATTTTAGAAGGCAATAGACCAAGAAGTACAGCTTGTATAATGATAATTCTATTGTCACGATTTAGATAAGAATCACATTTTGCAATTATTGTTACTTATAAGAGTATTGTTGGACTAGTAAAGACTTAAGCGGGAATGAAAAGTATGATCGTAGAAAAATATGCCTGTCACAGGGAGGGCATTACTTTGTAAGTTTTATGAGATTTACCTAATGAATTGATTTGTGAACACTGATTTTAATTAAAAAAGGCTAGGAAAAAAGAATTTTACATATTTATAATTTTAATTAAAAAATAATATTTATGTATTGTTTGCTGTAGCTGAGGTTATTGGGTCTTGCTCGCTGGATTAGGTGAAACGATCAGCGATCAACTACACTTTTTATTTTACTAAAAAACTTGACAACAGTACGGAGTGCGCTTATCTTTGTGTTGTAATTATTCAGTTACATAGTTGGTTTCTCCTCTGAATCAACTTAGCAATTTTTCCCTCCAATTTCATTTGTAATTGTATTGTTAAATTTTTATAGAAACGCCTCCCATTATATACAGGCTTATTTGTAATTATTACTACTACACTAGAAACAACCCTCCATTATTTTTTTGCTAAACCGTTATTAAAATTCTTTTCATGAAAGAAACTATTACATCAAAATCAATGATGACGGGACAAGGCATTTAACAAACATTTTAGTACAAACACACTTGCGGTTACAAAGCGTTTTGCCAATGGGGCAAAACGTAATCAAAAACGAACATTTAAAATTGAATTTTAAATAGGATGAAGCTTAAGGATCGGTTAAGCTCATTCGTAAAGAAAAAGGTTAGTTAATAAGTTAGTAAGGTAAACATTTGGATGCTCCGCTTCGGCGGGGCATTTTTTATTGCGGTAAGTTGAAGTAGGTTTGTGAGAGGAGGACCGTTAAAGAAGAACTACTAAAAATAGCAAAGGTGTCCATTGGAGTCTAACCACCTTTCTTTTTCTTTATAATCGGGCATAGCATCAGCAACTAGTTTCCAGAAACGTTCAGAATGATTAAGTTCTATAAGATGCGCCAACTCGTGTATGATTACGTAATCAATCACATCCGTAGGAGCAAAGAGAAGTCGTGTAGAAAGGTTTACATTTCCTTTGGAGGAACAACTGCCCCAGTTTGTATGATTGTATTTTAAGTTTACGCTTTTTATAGTTTTACGAAAGTAAAGGTTGTTGAGTTCATTGACCTTGCGTTCAATTTCAGGATAATAGTCTCGGGCAACCACTCGACTTAATAAATGCTGAATACTTTTATGAAGATGGCTTTCGGAATCCCCCTTACTGAGATGCAGTTGAATAATTCTATTTTTCAGTTTAGCGGTATGTGTTTTTCTTTCCGTGATGTAAATCCTTATAGTATACTGTCTCTCTCCTACGGTTATTTTATCACCATCTCTATATCCCTTACCGAAGAACTGAGTATGTAAATCAGGGTTCGATTCAAAACGTTCTCGCACCCAATTTACAAACCATTTAACCTTCTGCTCTTGTTCAGAACGACCCATCCATATCGGCATCCGCAGAATAGCAGCACGCTTTCCTATGGATACCCTCGCATTCCCTCTTCGCTCTCTATATATTTTTGCAGGGAGGGCCTTACCATTGATACTAATAAATGTTTTTTGAACTGTCGCCATTGATGATGAAAAAGAGTAGAGAGGGCATTATCGATGCCCTCCCTTGTTATGTTTTTATCCTTTGAAATTTTGCATTACCTCTACTAATTGCTCTACGCTTTCATAAGGCATTGCATTGTAGATAGAAGCTCTGAAACCTCCTACAGATCGATGCCCTTTTAGTCCCACACAACCAGCAGCACTTGCTGCCGCTAGAAACTGCTCATTTAAACTATCATCTTCAAGTAGGAAAGTAACATTCATTAAAGAGCGGTCTTCCTTAGCGACAGTACCTCTGAATAAAGGATTGCGATCTATTTCGTTATAGAGCAAAGCAGCTTTCCGTTCATTCGCTTTCTGAACTACTTCTAACCCTCCTTGTTCTTTCAACCATCTCAAGGTAAGCATACATACATATATAGGGTAAACAGGAGGGGTGTTGAACATAGAACCTTTGGTAATATGCGTTTCGTAGTCCAGCATAGTAGGTATTGCTCTGCTAGCTTTTGTAAGCTTATCTTTGTTAATGATGACAAGGGTAGTTCCTGCGGGACCTAAGTTCTTCTGGGCCCCAGCGTAGATCATTCCATATCTATTGACATCAATAGGTCTGCTGAATATGTCAGAAGACATATCGCAGATTATAGGAAGGTCTGTGTCAGGTAGTTCTTTAAACTGAGTACCGAATATCGTATTATTACTCGTGATATGGAGGTATTTTGCATCGGTTGGTACAGTATAGCCTTTAGGAATATAGTTGAAGTTTTTATCCTTCGAAGAGGCAAGGACGTTTATTTTACCAAAGTGCTTAGCTTCTTTTATAGCTTTTGTAGACCACGTTCCTGTATCTACATAACAAGCAGTCTCACTTTCACTCAAATAATTCATAGCTGTAATGAAAAACTGAGAACTAGCCCCACCAGTTAAAAATAAAACTTCAAAGCGATCATCTAGCTTCAATAATTCTTTAACCAGGTTAGTTGCTTCGTCCATAACAGAAACAAAATCTTTTCCTCTATGGGAAACTTCTAAGATAGATAAGTTACTATCGTTAAAGTTAGCAACAGCTGTAGCTGCTTGTTCAAGAACAGTTTGAGGTAAAATAGCTGGGCCAGCACTAAAGTTGTGTTTCTTCACTTTGTTGACAATTGTAGTGTCCATTCAGATTAATTTCTAAGGTTATATAATATGTGAGATAAATCAGATGTAAATCTGTCGCAAAAATAGTCTTTTTTATTCTAGTGCTTAGTTAATAGAGAATGTTAAGCTGTAGCAATTGATTTATGTTCAATCAAAGAAAGTAAGCTTTTTTGAAATTCATATAGATGATACGTGAGTTTTTAAAATCAGATTTACTTAGGTGTTGGTTCATTTGAGTTGAATATCATTGGATTTCGTCTGTATTAGTATGGTTTATTGATCGGAACAGAAGTAGCCTAGGCTCTATGAAACAATGCGATTTGCCTGTGAAAACTAGATAGTCATAAAAAGATTCATTTTTATGAAATAAAATTATCAATGTAAGTGCCTGATAAACAGTAGTTTAAGTTTTTTGGTCAAAAATAAATTCGAAAAGAAGTTTTAAAAGTTTGGAATTGTGTCTGAATGCTTTACCTTTGCAGTCGCCTTTAGAA
>JBGCDT010000350.1:0-5217 GCA_045105695.1 Saprospiraceae bacterium
ATCGCTTTATTCATCTATTGTGTTGCACTCAGTTACATCATGTTTTACTGTTTGTTGCAATTCCATTTGTTGTATTATTATAAAAAGAATGGAAGACCAGAGCTGCTTGATTTTAAGAAATCGGGGAGCAATGTTCCTTTAGTTACCATTCAGTTGCCGATTTTTAATGAGCTGTATGTTACAGAGCGATTGATTGATAGAATTGTACAATTGGATTATCCAAAAGATAGATTGCAGATACAAGTACTTGATGATTCTACAGATGAGACCGTGGAGATTTCCAGAAAGAAAGTAGATGAATACAAAGCAAAAGGTTTTGATATTGAGTTGATGCATCGAGTGGACCGAAGTGGTTACAAAGCAGGAGCTTTGAAAGCTGCTATGCCCAAGGTCAAAGGAGAATTCATCGCTATTTTTGATGCAGACTTTTTGCCTCGTTTGGATTTCCTAAAGAAGACAATTCCGCATTTTAATGATCCAAAAGTTGGTGTGGTACAAACCCGCTGGGAGCACATCAACGAAGACTACTCGCTCATCACTCGCTTGCAGGCCATGCAACTCAATGTTCACTTCCGAGTCGAACAAAGCGGTAGGTCTACGGGCAACTGTTTATTACAATTCAATGGTACCGCTGGCGTTTGGCGCAAAGCAACCATCGAAGATGCTGGCGGCTGGGAAGCAGATACCTTAACGGAGGATTTGGACTTGAGCTATAGAGCGCAACTGAAGGGTTGGCGCATAGAATTTTTAGAACAAATTGGTTCGCCTGCGGAATTACCTGCGGAAATGAACGGTTTGAAATCACAGCAGTTTAGATGGATGAAAGGTGGCGCAGAGAATGCGCGGAAGTTGATTCCTGCAGTTTTAAAATCTGCAGATTTGAGCTTACGACAAAAGACACATGCGGTGGGACATCTATTGGCGAGCACAGTTTACTTGTTTATATTTTTAGCGGGTGTGTTTTCTGTTCCATTGTTATTTTCTTTGCATACGCTTGGTTTGGAAACACAATACTTTGCGATCTTTCTTACTAGTCTAGCTTCAATCATGGCTATTTATTATGTAGCGAATGTGCAAGCGGAACCTAGTGATCAATCACTCCTCAAACGGACTTTGAAATTCATCGTCATCTTCCCTATTTTTCTGGCGCTTTCTATGGGACTGAGCTTGCACAATAGCATCGCCGTGATTCAGGGTTACTGGGGAAAGCAATCTCCTTTTGTTCGAACGCCAAAATTCAACATCAACAATATTAAAGATACTTTTCAAAAACAAAACTACCTCGCGACTCGTCTTTCCTGGACGACGATTATGGAAGGTCTGTTGGCAATTTATTTTATCGGGGCAGTTTATGCTGGATTTCATTTAGGCGATTATACCTTTATGCTTTTTCATGTGATGTTGGTGATTGGTTATGGATCTATCTTTTATTATACGGTGAAGCATTTGCGAACTGGCGGGTAGTTTTCATACTTGAGTTTTTGAATCAAAAGCATTGTTATGCGCTATTGGCTAGCAGCCTGTCTGGTTTTTCTAACCTCCTTTTTAGGTTTTTGTGTAGTACAATCAGACTTCACTGAGCTCGCCCTTTCCTACTTTTCCTTCTTTCTAATTTATATTTATATTTTTCGCAAAAGTGAGGATTGGAAAGCAATTCCGTTTTTCCTTTTTGTAAGTGTATTGTTACGATTCATCTTAGTTTTTGCCTTTCCAGGGCTATCGGATGACATCTATCGTTTTGTATGGGATGGGCGATTACTGTTGGAGGGAATAAATCCTTTTGATCAATTGCCCTCTACTTATATAGCTGGAACCGAAAGGGTTGTTGGTTTGGATGAAGCGCTGTATCAGGAATTAAACTCACCAGATTACTTTACGATATATCCTCCGGTTTGTCAGGCGATATTTGCTGGAGCTTGCTGGTTATTCCCTAAAAGTTTGATGGGCGCAGCTATAATGATGAAGATCATCTTTCTGCTTTTTGAATGTGGTAGTATTTGGTTATTAGTGAAGCTGCTGCGGAAATTTAACCTACCAGAAAGGAACGTTTTACTCTATGCTTTGAACCCTTTGATTATTTTAGAGCTAGTTGGAAATCTGCATTTTGAAGCGGCGATGATTTTCTTTTTACTCTTGTCTTTTTGGTTGCTTACTTTACAGAAGTGGCAATGGTCGGCAGTTGCGATGGCTTTAAGTATTGCATCCAAGTTGTTGCCTTTATTGTTTTTACCTTTTCTGATTCGGCGTTTGGGCTGGCAAAAGAGTCTTGGTTATTTTACAATAGTAGGAGTTGTAGTACTCTTGTTATTTGCTCCTTTGCTGAATGGTGTTTTCCTATCTCATTTTGGCGACAGTCTGAATTTATACTTTCAGAAATTTGAATTTAATGCAAGTGTATATTACTTACTGAGGTGGATTGGATTTCAAATCGCTGGATATAATCTTATACAGTATTTAGGACCAGCCTTGGCTTTGTGTAGTGCCGTCGGGATTTTTTGGATGGCTTGGATGGAAGGACGTGAAAGCTTTACGAAAAGACAGAACTTCAATGAAACTGAGAAATATTTTGTTTTAAAAACTGAAGAAAGAGCGTCTTCTCCTTACAATATATTAGCTGTTAATACTTTACCGACGGCCTTGCTTTTTGCCATTAGCTGGTATTTATTATTGACAACTACGATTCATCCCTGGTATTTGAGCTTGCCGCTGGTGCTTTGTGTTTTTGGAAGTTATCGGTATGCCGTGTTTTGGTCGGGGTTGATAATGCTGACTTATGTGAATTATAGTTTTGGAGAATATTATGAGGTGCTTTGGGTGGTGGGAGTTGAGTATTTGTTGGTAGTTGGATATTTTATTTACGAGTATTTTTTTAATAAAAATGGAATTCAACGTGTATACCAAAAATAACCTCGTCATCATTCTAATCTGAATCTAATCGGTGCATTGAAATAAACTCTTACAGGTTCTCCGTCCTGGGTGCCTGGTTCCCACTTCGGGAGTTCACTGATCACCCGCTTACATTCCTTAGCAATACTTTGGCAAAGACCGCTAAGGACTTCAATATCATTAATACTACCGTCCTTTTCGATTACAAACCGGGTAATTGCGGTTCCTTCCACTCCCATCTTACGAGCATCTTCTGGGTAGCGAATATTTTTATAAATACCTTGTAGGAATATTTCATTAGACTTTCTTTTTCGATCTTCTTCATTGGTGATACCTTTTGCTGCACTCATATAGGGCAAAGTTTCTACTTCCGAAAACTGGTTGCTTTCAGTAGTTTGTTCGTAAATCGTATCTGCTTTATATACTCCTGAATTTATCGTATTTCCCAGAGAATCATATTCTACAAAAGCCCCTTCTTTCACCCCCTCCAAAAAAGAAACTTCGCTGGTAAGTCTCTTTTCTTTATCGTAATACTTCCAAGTGCCTGTTTTCTTACTAGTTGCAAAAAGGCCAGTACTTTTTAATGTATTTGATTGGTAACTATATACTTTCCAAATTCCATCTTTTTCACCCTCTTTGTAATTTCCTTCTTCCCATTGATTTCCATTGTCATACCATCTCTTACTAAGGCCATCTTTGACTCGATAGGTCATCGTTTTGTATTCCGTGTAAGAAGTCATTTGGTTTGTTTCTGGAAAAAATGTCCGGACGACATTCTCTCCATCTGCTCCTTGAGAGGTCGTATAATGATACCAGCTATTCAAAAGTCGTTCTCCTTCAATCATATACTTTTTATAGTATTGTTTGTACTGTTCATTACTACTTTGGAAAGGCGCATATCGAGTAGAAGCCGTAGGGTAACAACTTGAAAAAAAGACAATCAAGAAAAATAAATAAACTGTAGTTTTCATACTTTATTTTTTTGACAATTATAGATAATACAAATATATAACAATACACTTACTTGACCTAAAAGAGTCTTCACTCTCCTTCAAAATAAAAAGGAATCGCCACCACCTTCTGCTCTCCTTCCTTAGAAAAGTATTCTTTCCTGATTTCCAACAAATTTTTCCCTTTTAAAAAATCCGTTGTTGGAATATAGGTCAGCACCCCCTCTTCTTCTTTGTTAGTATGTGTAAAATACTGAAATTCTAAATTCGTGTACACCTTGTTATTGACATAGATCTTATTGAATTCATCATAAGCTTTTAAGTCCAATTGATAAACAGAATCACGGCCATCGTAGCCTAAATCTATTCGCTCTAGCAAACTAAGGTCGTGCAAATTCATCTGTTCTTTTTCTCTTTCTACATCTGGAATAAATAACTTCAGATAATCACCACTAATTACATCAGAAGGAATGATAGGCGTAAAAATCCGATGTCCTTTATTTCGTTGATCATCATAATTAAAAGCCTGAAAGCTATGCGGTCTGTTATTGAACTTACAATATCGATCTACTCTAAAACTTTCAAAAACAGGGTTCTCATCTGCTTTATCTGCTCCTGAAATACCTAGAAAAAAGCTAAAAATCATTACAATAAAAAAACCATACTTTGACTTCACGTTTGAAGTATAAATATTGGTAATGTACCCAATCGGTTTTTTGAAAAAATATAAGGAAAAAATATTCTCTGTAAAGAGAGCAAAACCATTTACAACTCTTTCGACTCTTTTATTATCGGGATATTTTTTTGCTAAATATTGCAACAACAATCCTACAAAAGTAAAAACTAAATAAAAGCCAATGGCAAGATAAACCACATAATCCGTAAGGCCAGGGAAGAAGGCAATGGCAATCTGAAAGATTTTATACACCAACAGTATCATTAGCGACAACGAAGTCAACATAATAATAATCATCGTTGCTATAGAAAAAATAAGGCTGCATTGTTTATCTAAATCTAAATTATACGCAGATAAATCAGGATATTTTTTCTTTGCCATTTCCCAATACTTAGGGCCAGACCCTGCCGTAGATGTAACATCAATTCCTTTTGGATAAACCGAATTCAACCCTAACAAGGCAACCCAAATCGAACGCATCAAAAAGTGAAAACCAAAAAGAAAGACCAGACAATTTATACCTGCCAAAATCAACATAGAAGCCAAACTCAAAAAACCAATCCCAAACTCTGTAGACTCAAAAATATAGCCTTCCATCCAATCGACAAAATACGACGGAGCCTGCAGCAAACCCGTAACAACCAAACCAGAAATCAGCAACTCCGCCTGCCAACTCTGCGCTTCAAGAGCTTTGAGCCATTTGGG